>CAMPAA010000030.1 GCA_946631345.1 uncultured Verrucomicrobiota bacterium | reverse complement strand
CAGCTGGGCGCCCCCCGCCTTGAGCGCATCCCCCTTCAAGCCCCTGTTGACCAGCCGCCGCATGAGCGGATGGGGATGGTCCACCGAGTAGTCCGGATGGTGCCAGTCCATGATGGAGAAGTAGAACCCCACGCGGATCCCCTCCGCGCGGAACGCATCGACAAACTCCCTCACGACGTCGCGGCCGAACTCCGTCTTCGTGATCTTGTAGTCGGTCGTCGCAGTATCCCACATGCAGAAGCCTTCGTGGTGCTTCGTGGTGAGCACCGCGTACTTCATGCCCGCCGCCTTGGCCGTCCGCGCCCACTGCTTCGCGTCGTAGAGGTCGGGGTTGAAGCGCGGCAGGTACTTGCTGTCGTACACCTCGCTCGATATTGCCTCTATGCTTTTCACCCACTCGTGGCGGGCTGGCACGGCATACAGGCCGAAGTGTATGAACATGCCGAACCGTGCATCGGTCCACCACGCCATCCGTTCGGCGCGCTGGGCCTCCGTCTCGCCGAAGATGCTTTTCGGAGGCTTGGCCTCCTCAGCGGCGAACGATGAGCCCAGAGCTAATGCCGCACAGGCGGCGATCACGGTCTTCTTCATGGATTTTCCTTTCGTTGTACTTGTGCGGGGAAGAGGATTGCCACGGCATGGGCCGGCGGAGAGCTCAGAACTCCCAGCCGGACCGTATGTAGGGCTTGACGAACTTGTTGGCTTCGCGGTTGCCGACGAACACCTGGTTGGCGCTGTCCCACGCGAGCACGCCCGGCACGCGCTGGGCTATGCACCCGACGAGCATGCCCTCCATCATCGGCACGGAATGCTCGATGTCGGCATAGCAGCGGGAATGAGTCTCCTCGATGACGGGCGACTCGCCCTTGATCGCGTCGAGGAACTCGGCGTACTGGCCGAGCTCGCCCTTCTCCTTGCGGCGCGGAATCAGCACGGGCATCGCCTTGCAGGCGGGATGCTTCGTGGTGCTGCGCATGCGCGGCTCGCCGTTGAGGGCGATGATCGCCTCCTGTCCGTAGTCGTTGGTCGAGCACATCACGCCCTTCGTCCCTATGATGTAGCAGCCGGTGCGCGGCACCTTCGAGTACAGGGCCACCACCTGCGGCATGAGATCGGCCGGAGGCTGCTGGTCGCCGTCGTACCACACCACCTTCGTCTCGGGAAGCGTATGGCCCTTGCGCACGCGGCTCTTGCGCGGGGCGTAGGTCACCTCCACCGTAGAACGCACCGGGTACGCCACGTCGTTCGATTCGATCGAGAGCTTGCACTCGGCCTTCGTCACTGTGCCAAGCTCAGCGCCGCGGTACGGAAGGTTCATCGTGTGGCACGCCATGTCGCCGAACGCGCCCGTGCCGAAGTCGTAGAACGCGCGCCAGTTGAAGCTGTGGTACACGCCGCGTATCTTCGCCGCCCAGGCGTTGTTGAAGTTGAGCTTTATGGATTCCGGGCGATTGCCGACGTAGGGGCGCATCGCCGCGCAGCCTATCCATCCGTCCCAGTCGAGGTTTGCCGGCGGCTTCTCCGGCGGCAGGCCCGCAAGCCGCTTGGCGAGATCACCTTGCGGCCATATCGGTCGGTCGGTCCACACGTGTATCTCCGTGATGTCGCCGATGATGCCCTGCTGCAGCAGCTCGACATTGCGCCGATGCCCGCTGCCGGACGAGCCCTGGTTGCCCATCTGGGTGATCACGCCGCTCTCGCGGGCCACCTCGCCGAAGCGCTTCGCCTCCCACAGCGTGCGCACGAGCGGCTTCTGCACGTAGCAGTGGAGCCCGAGCCGCATCGCCGCAACCGCTATCGCCGCATGCATGTGGTCCGGAGTGGAGACGGTGATGGCGTCGATGTTGCGCTCCTCCTTCTCCAGCATCACGCGCCAGTCGGAGTAGCGGCGCACCTTAGACGGATCGCCGCCAAGCTTCTGGAACTGCTGGAGCGCCCCGTCCACGGCCTTGGCGTCCACATCGCAGAACGCGACGATCTCCGCGCCTTCGGCGTACAGCCGCTGCCAGTCGAAGCTGCCCTTGCCGCCCGCGCCGACGATGCCCATGCGCACCTTCTGGCCGGGCGCGACGATGCGCGCCTGACGGCCGGACATGAAACTTCTGCACCCGCCCGACGCAAGCGCGGCGGAAACCGCGAACCCCTTCAGGAACGAACGACGGTTGAACGACATGTAAGTGCTGCCCCCCATCTTCAGCCGCGCGCCTTGATCGTCTTGCCCATCAGCGCGATCGCCTCGAGCGATTTGGCCTCGTGGATCGCGAACGTCCGCGTCCAGGGCGCCATCATGTAGCCCTTGATCAGCTCCTTGCTGCACTTCGCGTCGCAGAACTCCACCGTGCCGGCGAAGTTCTCGTCGCAACTCCAGTTGGAGCCGGTCGGCACCTGGTCGAAGCCAGCCTTGTCAAGCCACTCGTAGGCCGCCACGTAGTGCGCGCGCTTGCCCATCTTCGATGTGTCGAACTCCTTGCCATAGTACCAGTTGCTCTGAAGCACGCTCTTCGGCATGCGCTTCAGGAACTCGTCCTTGTGGTTCCAAATGTAGTCGCTCCATATCCACGGCCTGCACCCGGTCTTCTCCGTCACCTTGGCGAACCAGAGGAAGTCGTGCCACCACAGCTCGCCCTGGCGGCACACCGCAAAGAGGTGCTGCGCCTGATGCCCGGCCGTCTCCTCGTCGTAGCCGAGGTGGAAATAGCGGGGATGGTCGAATATCTCGGCCACATCCTTGATGAGATCCTCGCATACCTGATAATACTTCTTCGTGGAGACCATGCGGTGGTACTCCTTGAGCCACGTGTCGTGGCAGGCTGAGAAGTTCATCTTGGGGATGACCTCGAAGCCCATGCCGCGCAGACGGTCGATCTCGGCGCGAAGGCGCTCCACCGTCCAGCTGCCCTTGACCGCCAGCTCTGGGTGGCTGGGATACACCACGATCTCGGCGAGGTCGATGATTATCTGGTTGCAGCCGGCTTTCAGCAGTTCTGCGGAGAGCTTGCGCCACGATGCCTCGTCGAAGCGAACATGGTCGGCGCAGCAGCGCGTGAGCCATTTCTCCGGCATGGAGGGATCCTGGGTTTCGAGCGGAACGTCCTTCCAGGAGTTCACTCCGAAATGCGCCAGATACGACCACAGGAACTTCGGCTCGGGCTTTTTCGACGCCGCAGCGATCGCAGAGCACCCGCTGAGCGCCATCGCGCCGGCGGCGGTTGAAAGAAATTCACGTCTATTGAGTGACATACTGTTTCTCCTTGTTGTTTTATGAGGCGGATTATACCACAAATCGGCGGTCTCTGGAATTTGAATCAGAAACGCGGCAGCTTGGAGAGCGAATCCTCCAGACCTCCGGGACGGTTCCTCAGCAGCCACACGCGGCGATGCTCCTCGCGAATGGCCTTGAGCCTTCTGTCGTCCCGGCGGTGGCAGGCGGCGTCGATGAGGTTCGCCATGTACACGATCTCCTCCGCCCATATCGCGCCAGGACCGTACAGCGTGGGCGAGGTGAACGCCGCCGCGGTGTGGCGGCACCCTTCCGCGACGGACGATATCTCGGCCAGCACCGCGTCCGTTAGGTTCGGATGCCTGGAGTAGCCGCGGTCGTTCGACAGGATTCGGAACAGCTCGCTTGCGTTCGCGCGCAACGCACCGCCGCGCAGGTACAGTGTGCCGAGGCGCAGCAGAGTGCCACCCAACGGCACGCCCATCACGGTGTCGAGCGCCTCCTCGAGATCCATCTTGTTGGCCTTCTGTCCGTGGTCGGCGAACCAGCCGCCCAGCACGAGGCCGGGCAGGGATGCGGCCAGCGGCTGCCAATGGCCGCCGTCACCCCAGTCCGTAACAAGGAAACCTTTCGCGCCGTTCATGCGCCCGGCGGACTCCGCCGCCGCCATGTTCTCGCGCATGTTCTCCACTCGCCCGGCGAGCGAGTTCCATGCGCTCGTGCCGGGGCACACGTAGAAGTCCAGCCCTGCCTTGCGGAACTTCGCCGTCTCCTCGGCGAACGGGTGGTTGCCCTCGTACCCCCAGTCGAGGGCTATCAGGTCTTTCGGCAGGCGCTCCACAAGCTCCGGGCGCTTCAGGATGATGTCCCCCCAGAACATCGGCCTGTGCCCGCGCGCCCGCACGAGATCGCATACCTTCAGAAGGAAATCGAGATACACCTCTGGATCGGATATCTCGAACGTCTCGTCGCATCCTATGTTGAACAGGTTCGACAGGAAGCATGGGAGCAGCTCGTCGTACAGGCCCGCGAGGAACTCCAGCGATTCTGGAAGCGCAGGATTCAGCGTGGTGGGG
The DNA here is from genome assembly GCA_946631345.1 of uncultured Verrucomicrobiota bacterium. Lineage (GTDB taxonomy): Bacteria > Verrucomicrobiota > Kiritimatiellia > RFP12 > UBA1067 > UBA1731. Next base: position 15,591 of record CAMPAA010000030.1, on the reverse strand, counting down.
TCTTTCTTGACAGTTCCCCACGGCGTGACCGCTCCGCCCCTCGGCATCGCCGCAAGATGGTTGTATTCTGGCAGCTTGAGCCATCGTTCCAGATGCCCGAAGGAGTTCTGGTTCGGCACCAGCTCAATGTCGTTCATCCGGCAGTAGAGATCGAGCTCGCGTATCTCCGCCGGGGTGAGCGGCGAGGAGTTCCTCCACACGGCCTCATGCCTTGAATACCTGAAGGTGTGTTCGGTGTACAGCTGGAACTGGTTGTAGTTGAACACCTTCAGCAGATCGACGATCTGCTTGAGAGTCGCCAGCGTAGGGACCTTGTCCCTGCTGACGTCGAGCATGTATCCGCGCTTCTCGAACATCGCATGCGCCTTTCGGGTGCGGGCTATGCGTCGAAGAATGTGCGGTCGCCGGACTTTATCCGCTTAGCCGGCGGATAGGTGAAGCGCCACTTCTGCTTCAGGAAGCGCTTCGCTTCGTACTTCGCCATTGCCAGGTCGTGCAGCAGATAGTTGCCGCAGTTGACCGGCGTCGCCCCCGGCACGTCGCCCGTGTAGTTGGCCATGTGTCGATATGCCGCCCGCATCAGCTTCTCTATCTCACGGGGCGTGATGGCATGGGGTGTCTGTGTGATGAAGTAGAACCCGGTAAGGCAGCCCATAGGCCCCCAGTAGACGACATGGTCCTTGAACGGCGAGTTGCGCAGATATGTCGCCACCACATGCTCGATGGTGTGCATGGCGTTCGGATGTATGGCCGGTTCGATGTTAGGCCTCTTCATGCGGATGTCGAACGTTGTGACGTATGCGCCGTTCACTACGTCCCGGCGGCTCACGAAAATGCCGTAGCCTATGCGGGTGTGGTCTACCTGGAATGATGCGATCAGCTGTTTCATTTGTGTTGCGTGGTTTTCGGTTTGCGTGGCTCCACGGCATCGGCCATGGAGACGGTTTCTGAAGACTGAAGCGGAGCGAGCATGGCGCGCCTGCGGAAACGCGGCGGAAGCGCGCGGCGTGTCGGCTCGCCTATAACGTATATCTCCTTGCGTGACAGGGCCGCCGCGCCATGCCGGGAGAGGAACGCCTCCACGGCGCTTGCGCTGGCGAAGAACACAGCGTCGCACGGCGGCAGGGTTGCGTCATCATGATGTACAGGCAGCGTGTCGTAGAGAACGGCGTCCTCAACCAGCGCGCCAATCCGGCGAAGCGCCGCCGCCACGCTCCGCGCTGCTCTGGCGCTGCGTAGCCGAAGCACGCGCTTCCCCTTCAGCCGCGTGCCTTCCTGTTTCAGCCGCCGTATCAGCCCATCCGCCGAGAAGTCTTCCGTCGGCATGATGTCGCTCGCGATCCCGTACCTGCGCAACTCGGCGTTCGTGCCCGCGCCGCACGTCCAGAACTGCGGCAGGTCGCGGCGGTCGCCGCGCCAAACGCTGAAGAAAATCCGCACGGCGCTCGGACTCGTTAGCACAATCGCGTCAAACCGTTCCTTCAGGCTGCGCAGGCGAGCCGCGATCTCCGCGCGCGGCTCCACGGAAACCATCGGCCATTCCACCGTGCGCCATCCGCGATCCTCGAAAACGCACGTTGCCCGCGGCATTACCGCCGCCGAGCAGGTGAGCAGTATGCGTTTCCGGCTGAGCGGCTTGCCGGCATATCCGACGACCAGGAGTCCGGGCAGGTCGCCATTGGCCGACGCAGGCTTTCCGCATACTCCCGTCTCAACGCGTTCGTATAGACCTCCGGCATCCCATATCATGGCGTACGGTGTACTGGGCGGGAAGCGCTTTAGCGTGTCCGCCGCAACGCGCGAAGCCATGAAAAACACCTTGGGAGTCTTTGCACCGGACGAGCGCGGAGTCGATACCGAGAAGCCCCGCGCATCTCTGCGTTTTGTCAGCAGTATGCCATTTGGCGCAGTCGCCGCCGTCAGTGCGCTCACTCCGGGCCGCACCAGATACGGCACGCCAAGGGCGTCGAGCGCTTCCGTCTCCTCGGATAATCGGCCGAAAAGGCCTGCGTCCCCTCCTTTGAGCCGCACGACGCGCCGCCCCTTTCGCACCTCGTCGCAGATGAGTCGCGTAATCTCATCCTGGCTCATGGAATGCGCTCCGCATCGCTTGCCTACGTCGATCCATCTGGCAGCGCCGCTCCGCCAACCGCCAAACCCGGTGAGGGCGTCCGCCAGCACTACGTCGGCCTCGGCGATATCCTGCGCGCCGCGCATGGTAATCAGGCCTGCATTTCCCACCCCAGCGCTCGTGAACCGTACAGCCTTCACGAACTGCCTGCGGATGGCGGTGAAGCGTTCGTCACCCTTGCGGAACACGGCGGCAAGGAAACCCTGCCCGTCTGGCGGCGTCAGCTCAGCGAGAGGAATCGGGACGATCCTTACCGGCAAACCGTCGCACGCGAGGTCCGGATACAGCCGCCTTATGCCGGCCATGGCCATCAGCACGGCGTCGAAACGCCCTTCGGCAACCTGTCTGAGACGGGAATCTATCGGGCCGCGCACAGGCAGCTGCATAGCTTTGGGATAGACCTTCTTCGCATAGGCCGCACGGCGGGCGCTCGATACGCCTATTGTCGCAGGCGCGGCCATTGAACCGGTCCCTTTCCGCATAACCCAGCAATCGCGCGGGTCTTCGCGGCATGGCAGCCAAAACCAGTCGAGATCATCGGACATTGGCTCCGGCAGATCCTTTGCGGAATGGAGCGCGAAATCTATCCTGCCCATCCGCACGGCCTCGTCGAGGTCACGCGTGAAGAAATCAGGGGCGCTCTGCTCGATTGGCGTAATGACGTCGCGGTCGCCCGGCGTGTCGAAGGTGACGAGCTTCGCCCTGAACCCCCTCACATGCCCGGCGATGAACGCAATCCCGCCCTCTGCCTGGATGACAGAAAGCCGGCTGCCTCTCGCTCCACACCGCATCGTTTTCATGCCGTTCCTCACAGATAGCAGCTTGGGTCTTCACCCCATATATCGCCGGTGACGGCCTCGCCGCGAGCGCGGAAGTTCCCTCCGCACACATCCAGCCACCTACAGTCGCGGCAACGGCCTTTAAGGAACACATTCCTTCTCCGCAGCATGTCAAGCAGCGAACCTGGCGGCGGGGTGCCCCATATCTCGGAAAACGGCCGCTCACGCACGTTGCCGACAGGATGGTTCCGCCAGAACTGGTCGGGGTACACCGTGCCATCCCACGATATGCAGGCTATACCCTTCCCGCTCGAGTTTCCGCCGTTCAGCCGGAGCAGACCCATGACCCGTTCGGAGGGACGCTTCATGTAGAGATACGGTCCGTCGCAGTGGTTGTCCACCGTAAGCACCTCCGCCGGAAATCCGGCGGCGAACAAGCGTTCCGTCTCGGCAATGATCGTATCGAGCGCGACGCGGCGTTCGGCGGCCGAGAGATCGTCCGTCGCAAGGGCCTCGCCTCTGCCAGTGTACACGAGGTGGTATAGGCAGATGCGCGGAACGCCCTCGGTACGCATCAGCTCGAACATGGCCGGAATCGCCGCTACGTTGCGACGCGTCATCGTCACGCGCAGCCCAACCTTCACGCCGCGCGCTACAAGGCGACGGATCGCCGCAAGGCTCGCATCGTACGCACCAACCTTCCTGCGGAATGCATCGTGAACGGTCCTCGTGCCGTCGATGGAGATGCCCACGTAGCCGGTGCCGAGACTGGCCAGCCAGTCGGCGGTGTCATCGTCTATGAGCGTTCCGTTGGTGGAGAAGGTCACTCTCAGGCCCTTGGCCTTGGCGTATTCCGAGAGCTCGCGGATGTCGGCGCGGCAGAACGGTTCGCCGCCGGAGAACAGCAGCACGGGCACCTGCCAGGCGGCGAGGTCGTCGATCACGCGTTTCGCCTCGGCGGTATCCAACATGTCCGACGCGCCGCCGGTGCCTGCGGCGTAGCAGTGCGCGCAGACGAGGTTGCACGCGGGCGTCACGTTCCACACCACGACCGGCCTGTCATGGACATGCCGGGCGTAGCGCAGAGCGTCGTTCGGCTCGTCGGTGCCGAAAAGCAGTTTGCTGATGCTTGTCATACGTGCGCGAAATGCCGTAAATTATACCACAACGCGCAGCATGGACGCGAGGGCCGGCATCAGCGCAGGGAAAGAACCGAACCCTTCGGGGTGCGGATGCGTATGTTCGAGAACCGCCAGTCGTAGCCCGGAATCATGCCTGCGGCCGTCGATGCGCTTGATGTCGCCAGCCCAACGTACACCGTATCGCCATATGCCCCTGCCGTATCGTCAAGCCGATACGCGTCCGTCCACGGGCCGCCGCTGTCCTGCCTGTAGCTGCATGTGATCACGCTCCCCGTGCGGCGGATCCTCACCCATCCCGCTTCTTTGCCGACGGATATCTTCCATGCGCCCTGCCCGCTGATGATGTCCTTGCCGTCTGTGGGTTCGTTGCCGCGCGCAGTGCAACGCTTGTTGCCTACGCGGAGCGAACCGTAGGCCGCGCTCCCCTCCCACTTCAGCATGCAGGCCTCGAACGGCGATGCGTAGTCCAGCGCAGCGCGCACCATCACGCCGCCCTTCGGACCGATGCCGCCTTGCAGATCTCTCAGGTATTCGACACGCGCAAGGATATCAAAGTCGCCAGCGATCGGACGCCAAACGAAGTTGTATCCGTTCTCGGAGTAGTACAGGTCAGCGCCGCCGAAAGCCATGTCGAACGATCCGTCGGAGTTGAACTTCACGTCGCCGGGATAGCTGACCGACGCGGCATTGCTGAACGTCCGCGCGCCGGCCCATTCCTCCGGCATCGCCTCCGGCTCAACCGGCACAAGCTGCGTGGAAGGTATGACGGCACGCGCTACGGCGCCGCCCCAGTACAGCCGGCAGCGGTTGTCGCCGTCGTTCTGGAACCATGTGGCCACGATGTCGTGCTCGCCCTGGGAAAGCTCAATCGATCCCGTCTGCGCAGTGCCGTCGTTTGCGTTGCGGTAGAGCACGGGCTTGCCGTCTATCCAGAGGGTTAGCGTATCGTCTGCGTCAGCCTCGAACTCGTACATCCCGGCGAACGGCGCAATCAGCCTGCCAGTCCAGCGCACGAAGAAGCCCTCCGTCGCGCCGCCGACGGACGCGTTCTCGAAGTCGATCGCCGCATCCGTCCTCGTATGCACAACCGACTCGCCTACGTCGAGCGTGCTGTACGGCGCGCTCCACACGCCGTGCAGCCCAGTGCCGTTGCCGACGGTGTACGGACGCGCCTCGCAGTCCAGCGAATACGCCTCGTCCTCGCCGTTGACCGTCTTAACGCGGTAGGTGTAGCGCGTGCCGTCAACAGTCACCGAGGTGTCGGTCCACGAAGTGGTGGAGGCGGTCAGCCCTTCCGCGACAGCCGTCCATTCGCCACCATCGTCCTTGCGTTCGACGGTATAGGTTCCGTATGCACTCTTTGGCGTCCACGCGACAGTGGCAGACGGAGTCGCGCCATATGTCACGGTGAGGCCTTCCACGCCGAGAGCGAGATTTTCAAGGTCAGATTCCGTCCAGCCGTAAATCTGAAGCTCCCACACGTTGTTGTTCCAGCCGTTGTTCTTCGGATTGTGGTGGAAGAAATAGCGGTACGTGTTTTCCGTGTCGAGGCTCTCTCTCTCGTACCACATCCACCGATCCACCATTTTCAGCGGCTCTATGAGGTCGGTGAAGTTTCCTGTCTGGTTCCAGTCGGCGCTGTTCGAGCCGGAGAACATGATTCCGTTCAGGCGGTTGGAGTTGGCGAACGTCTGGCTGCTGTAGTGCCGCATGTACGCAAAATGCGCGGGTTCGCCGAGATCGACGCCGATGCATGTGCGCGGAGAGGCGCTCCCCACATCGCACTTTGTATCAGCATTGCCGTCAAACGGCAGAAGCACGCTGCCCGCCACGGAGCCGCCCGTCCAGTAGCTCGTTCCGCACTTGTATATCACGCTCACTCCGGAGCGCAGATGGGTCATGTCGTCCGGGTCGCGCTCAAGGAGCCTCCAGCGGCGGAAGGAGAGCGGCGTGCCGTTCGTGACGGAGAAGCCCTCGCCCTTGTAGGAGAAGTTGGCGATGGCCTTGTAGTGGAAGAGCGACCCCGCCTGTGCGGTGGTGTCCGTCCAGCTGTTTGCGCCAGATAGCTGTGCGACCTCCGTCCACGGCCCGCCGAGGCCAGGGGCACGCAGGATTGTGGTGTCGGTCACGCCCGTCTGGAGCCGCCAGCTGAAGATGGCCGGAACAGTCCGGAACGCGCCGCGGCTTACGGCGAAGTCAAGCGGCGGCTGCGGGTCGGCAAGCACGCGCGCCGCCATGGCGTCGGCGTCCATCCCGTAGAACTCCAGCTCCGACACGTCGCCGCACTGCATGTTGCCGGCCGGCTCGACCAGGCGCAGATACTTGAACGCACTTACGCCTATGGTCCAATCAGGAGCAACCTCGATCCATCCAGGATGGCTGTTCCAGTCGGCGGGAACAGCCTTTGCGCAGAGGTGCAGGGGCACGGCGTCGGAGAAGTCCGGCTCGTTCGCACCCTCGATGCGGCAGGACCGCAGACGCAGGGAGCTATCCCTTCCGTCGGTGCGCCCGCAGTAGCGGATGCGCGTCACCGACATCGGCCTCGTTAGCGCATAGCCCACATAGTGCGATACGCCCGATACAGTCGTTGGGTCATAGAACGTGCTCGTCTTGTAGTCGAACGCTTTCGTGTACTCGTAGCCTGCGCCGTAGGGCGTGGTCTTGTCGGAGAGGATGTCGAGCGCGCCGGTCGCATCGTGCATGGCGTACAGGCGCAGGTTTACCTCATCGGTGGCGGCGGGCATCTCGTATCCGGCGTAGGACTCAGCATCCAGACCGTAGAACTCCAGTTCCGCGACGTTGCCTATGTAATATGCGCCCTCCGTGTCGCCGCCCGAAGTCGTTGCCTTCTTGTGCTGGATGAAACGCAGGTACCTGAAAGCCTGCGGCGTCGCCATCTGTTGCGCCGGTGCCTCCACCCAGTATGTCGAACCGGTAAACCATCCCTTCGGCAGGGCGTTGCGCATGTCGAGAAGCACGATGGCGTCGGAGAAGTCCGGCTCGTTCGCGCCCTCCAACCGGCAGGAGCGCAGACGGTCCTCATAGTCGGTACGCGACGGCACGCAGAGGCGGATGCGCGTCACCACGCGCGGTTCCGTAAGCTCGTAGCCGACCCAGGTCGGGGAGTACACGCGCTTCGGATCGACCATCGTCTCGGTGTTCCCGTCGAACGCCGCCTGCTCTCCGGTGGTGGCGTTCCACCATTCCGCGTTGCCGTGCCACAGAATCTTGAGCGTGCCGTCGGCGTTGGTCACTGCCAAGGTGCGCAGATTCACGTCATCGACCGCGAAACACGCCGTCGCGAATGCAAGCGCCATCGCCGCGAATGCCGCCATTTTTCGGTCCATCGCCGTACTCCTTTTCATGCTTAAAAAGAAAAACGCCCATAAATATACCATATCCATTTTTTTTTTCAAGCGGAAAATGCCGTTTTCGCGCACCGCCGCCCGTGACGTCTGCATCATGCGAAATCTCACGCGGAGTCGCGGAAGCGCAGAGGATTGAGGTGTATTGGTTTAGGCAGTTAGCCGTGTAAGTGTTCGTCACGCTATTGAATGCAGCAAGGAGAGGGTTGCCGATGAAGTCGTATTCGTGCGTCTCTGAATTGCCGCCGATGTTCGCCGAACACACCTCGCTGCGTGCGTTGTAGCCGAACGTGTCGGTGTTGCGTGAAATGGGTCGCAATAGGGCATCGTAGGAATATTCAAGCGTGTGCGTATTGCCGCCGCACGAATTCGCTACGGACAGGACAAGGTCCCGCCGATACGGATCGCGAGCCGCCACGCCTGCAAAAGTGCCGCCGTCCGCAAACGCCATCGTATAGCCGACATCCTTCAAGTCTGGGGAATAATCGTATGCGACAACCGCATCGCCATTTGAAATCGAAGCCAGAAGTCCGTTTGTGGAATAGGCAAGGCATTGTGCGTAACCCTGTCCTGGGATTGCAAGTCATGTCAATCTGTCCGCACCGTCGAAGGTTCGCGTAATCGTATCAATGCCATTATCCGTTGTACGCGTTTCGTTCGTAGACACTCCGGCATCGCTAAGGGCATAGACCATTCCAAGTCGCCAAATTATGGTTTCTCCATGATTTCATTTGTCGCAACCTCATTCCGGCAACGCTGGGAAAAGCAAGGCAAATAAAACCGCAATAATTATCATAACGCAATTTGCATAAAAGCAAAAGGTTTTTTTCTCGTTGTGTGTCACACAAATGAGCACCAGTCGTACAAGCCACAAAAACGACCAGGCGATGCCGAGAACAAACAATTCTGCAATATTCGCCATGCTTTTGCCGTCTGGCGACATTAAGCTTGCTGTCATCCACACAAACGAAACAACGAGAGGCAATATCAAGTCAGATTTGACAAATGGGTTCAAGTATCGGCCAACCAGATGTCGAATTGTAAAATAGTATGGAACTATTGTTATCAACACTACAGGCAATGGCAACCAGAAGAAGTATATTGCAAATGCTAAGATTGTTCCGACGGTCTTGATTACAATCATTTCAGCCTCCCACTCATCGTACAATAGTGATAGATGATCTGTTGCGTTTCCCAAAACACTTACATTGTATTTGGGGGTCGTTAATGAGTTCGCTATATTTGCTTCGCAGGAGTGATGCATAAGTTTGGCAGTTGTCATGCCCTGGTGCAAAACCAATCGTGCAGTATGGCTTCGGCTTTACACGCGCAACTACTTCTCTCATGACGCAATCGTCATAGCCATCATCCGTTACAACATAACGATATTTGTTTCGCTCGCGATCTTTTCGCACACCGCCATCCCTGAAATAGCCAATGTCATCCAACGGTTTGCTTGGCGTTCCATAAAATAAATGTTCGTGCGACACCTCTATATCAAGTGCGTTGAATAATGGATTTCGTGATAGACCTGGCCACCAACCAACACCAGCCAATTCGCGTTTTGCGAAATACGCGCAACCATTACCGTCATAGTTTACAATTGCATTGTTGCCACAAAATACATAGAGGTTCTTTCCCCCGGATTCCTCAATAGGATCCCGATTTAGCCAGCGTCGATTTAGCTGGTGATAAGATAGTAGTACAAGCCGGTTTCGGAGTCGTAGTACTTCGTGGAGAAACGATGACGGAAAATGTCGGCAAGAACTCCTGTTGCCGAAATGGTGTTGCCGAAAACACCGTAGATATATTGCGCAACGGTATTGCCGTTGGCATCGAGGTAGCACATGATGTTGCCGATGTTGTCGTAACAGGGGATGAATGGAACGCCATCGATGGTAAGGTACAGCAAGCCACCGACGCCGCCCGCGCCTTGCAATGTGCCGGAGAGGTCTTTGCCCCAGGAATAGCGGATTGTCGAAGATGTGCCATTCGTGTATGCGATGCGCTCTTCGATGAGATTCCAACCGTCGTAGAAGAAAGTCGTTGTTGCTTCTGCCGTCACCTTCTTCACTCGGCGGGATTTCGCATCGTAGAAGTTCGTCACGAGCAGTACACCATTTGAGGAAGCTGTCTTGAGCCGGTTCGCGGCGTCGTAAGTGTATGTCCAATCGCCGCATTGCGTCATGTTGCCGTCGGCGTCATGCGTGAATTCCGCGTACTGGTTGAGGCAGTTCGCCGTCCAATCAAGCGTGCATCCGAGCGCCGACTGGCAAGCGAAACAAAAGGAAGCAACAAAGCATGCAAAACTATGGGGCTTGCTAATGCCCATGCGTCCCTCCACGAGCATCAGGATTATTTTCGCAACTGATATTCACAGTTGTCCTACCATCTGGCGTGAGATATGTGACTCGACAATTGCGGGTAATCGAATTCCCAGTAACAACTTTTCTCGTGCAATGTTTTGCCTTGATAACATGCGCCAGTCCACATTTTCTTACAACAACAATCCCCTTGTCTTTTAGAGGTTCGCTTCGCCCGATCGGCAATATTTCGTTATCGTCAGACTGGTGTTCAAGAGACTTCGGATTGAAGTTGGCCGAAATCATCACAGGGAATAGATCATCAAAATCATCAGGGACATCAACAGCAACATTCCACCATGCTACTCCCACATTCGTAGCACACCCATACTGCGCTTCAGCGCCAATCATATTCAGAATACCAGTAATAAAATCCATCGAGTTTGAATACATTTGTGGGTCACACCATTTGTCGCCAACTTTATGCCGCGCATTGTTCTGCTCAATCATACAAAACAAATTACGCCCTCTTGCCGCAACAGCTGAAGACCAAGGCACAAATGGATCCCTCCCCGCTGGGAACAATGCGCCCATTATGACACCAATGCCAATCAATACCACAGTGCCCCAAAACAATTTTTGTTCCATCATAAGAAGCGTCCCTCTCGTTTGGGATTCCAAAGCCAATGTCCAGACGTCTTAAATTTTCGCTCAACAGTTGAAAGTATCTTTCCTTTGTCAGGTCCGCTTGTACACCGTGCTTCCCACTTGAACGATTGTGTCCACGGAAGCCGATAAAAATAGAAATTCTGCCCGTCAGGAGAATCTGATTCTGCATAGCCAATATAAGGCTTCCGAGAGTCCGTCATACCGCCATCTCCACCATGATCAAGGTTGTATGGCCCGAATCGGTTGCCGACTCCCAATAATTTTCTAACGTATCTATCAACTGTAACAGAGTAGCAGCATTTTCGCTCTGAGGGAGACATTATATATCTCACCGTAAAATCGAGCTCTTCAAGTTGCTCGTCCCATTTAGGTGTTGAAAATTCCCAGTGGCATCCTAAAGAATCAACCTTGCTTACAGATTTATTCCTGCAAAACCCATACAAGTTCTCACCTCCCTCTTCTTCAATCGGATCGCGGTTGAGCCAGCGCATCAGCAATGGCGAATAGAAGCGATAGCCGTAGTAATAGAGGCCGGTTTCGCCATCAAGGTATTTCGTCGAGAAGCGATGGCGGAAGAACGACGCGAGAGAGCCGATTTGCGAGAGCGTGCCGCCGAAAGCGTCGTACGTGCAAGCTGCAACAACATTCCCCGCCGTGTCGGTGTAGTGCTCGTCGTTCTTCTCGCTCTTCGAGCGGTTGATTGTCGTGTTAAGCGTTCGTTTCATGGCAGTTTAAGTTGGTGATATTATAGCATGTACATCTATAGCTGTATCATGTCTGGAAACGGCGTCCGCATAGATGCCGACCATATTTTGTTAATGTAGTTAAGAATATATTGATTTTGCATAAGATGAATCCAGAACGCACCTCTCTGCGTCAAAGTCTCTTTATCACACAGCCCAAGCAATCGTGCGCCGATAGATGCAAAATCTAAAATCCGATCTCTAGTTAATGTCTTTGAAAGAATTTTCGGCAAATGAAGCTCATACAGGCTCCAGTATAGGTTATATAATGCACGCATGTTTGACGACAAGGGCATTTCAAGGGAATATGCTGGCAATCCACTGGAAATGCGGTGCATCCACGCTTTACAATTAAATGTATTGAATGCGAAAAGCCGCTCAAGTGAAGTTGCGGCACCTGGTCCAAGTCCAACAAACATACGGCGATGCACGGAAGAGAAATTCCTTGTCGCATTCGGACGGCTAAAACTCCACACAGACACTGGAACATAACCATTAGACCGCATAATGTCCCATAAAAAAGAATAGAATCGCCGTCGTTTAATGATTTGCGGCATTATAACTCCTTGCTTCGTAAAAAAGCGAAATAGAGGATATACGGTAATCTGATCCGCGCCATTATCAACAGCACAATGAATATCCTCGCCTAACTCAGCAAGTGTGTGTCTTTGGATGTCATACATAAGATCAACATTCACATTGTCAAATCCGGCATGTGTCACCGATTTTAATATGTCAGCCGCTTTAGCTTGATGCGCAACACGACCAAGAGACTGCAATCTTTCTCCATTGAAACTCTGCACTCCAATGCTCAATTGCGTAACTCCAGAGTCTTTCAAACCGCCTATCATGTATAATGTCAACTCATCTACTGAGGATTCCACGGCGATAGTTGAAGGATTACCGAAATCTTTTACAAGACGATCTATAAAATCAAGAAGGAATCTTCCTGTGCAAGTAGGAGTCCCGCCTCCAATGTAAAGTGATCTATCATGCAACTCCGCTCCTGCTGATGCGATCTGACGAGCTTCGGAAAGTAAGGTCTCAAAGAAACGCGGGAACTCGTCATTGCAATATGGACGTGTATTGTAAGGACACCACCGGCAATGATTGCGACAATACGGAACATGTACATAAAAGTCCGACATGTCAGATATTCTTGGGAATGTCCGCCGATTAGAAGGAACAAAGGAAAAAGAATCCCCACTCTCGGCGGAAATCAAGTGCCTAATTGCACGGCACACAAGATCAGAGAAGAAGTTCATGGTAAGATATAGTGCAACCCTTCACGAATGGCTGATGGTTTCAAAGCCAAGATTTGCTCCAGCTCCAAATAACCAAGATAGCCGCAGTTTCTACATGCATCATCATAGCCGTTAGACCGACAACATTTGAAAATCTTTCCATTGTCCCATACAACACACAAATCTGAAGGACGCATCCAACTATTACGGGCAAAACATTTCAAAGCGGCAGTTGAGTTGAAAATGGGGAATCCTTCATGTTTCAAGGCAAGTATCTCTTCAACTATTTTTTGCTTTTCTTCAAATGTCTGAAATAAAGAGTCTCGTCCATAATATGGAGTATGAAAATAGAAGAACACTCCTTTTATGTTAGAATGATCATGAACGAATTCACATACGCTTCGCAGGGAATTGCAATTACGTGCATTGATCGTAAAATTTAGCATTACATTTTGGTGTTTTGTGACTTCAATATTATGTATGCATTGTTTGTTTGCGGTTATATTGTGTCCAACACTTGTCTTTTCCATGCCATGCGGACTGATGAACACCGTGTCAGCGTCGCAGCCGTCAAACGGCAATGTACCGTTGGTATAAATAGTTATAGCCATGAATCCATTTGCCCTTGCAAACCTAATGACATCAGACACATGCCAGCCATCTGATTCCCATAAAAAAGGTTCGCCACCAGTTATGGCAAGATTGCGAATACCAATTCGCCGTAATTCAAGAATCGCCAATTCCACATTTCTACGGGTCGGATCCTCCGTTCTATCCACTTCAGAGACATGACAACCTTCGCAATGCATATTGCACGATTTATTTAGCACAAGCCCTGCAATAAATGGTATCTTTCGACGTAAGATGCAACGTCGACACCAATATGCTACACCAAATATAAGATACTTTAGCTTGTTGAATGACATAAAAGCAGTTCCCTTCTATTTCAAGCCGCATTCGCACCGCACATTTTTGTCTTTAATCAATTCGTTGTATTTGCTTCTCAATGCAGAACAATAGTCTTGACAATTGCATTTTCGGATATGTCCCATAAACCAAAATGCCGCATAGTTATGTCCAGAAAACTTTATCTGCTCTGTAGCCTTGCGCATCACGCAATCATTGTACCCTCCCAACGTTGCCACATACCCATCAAAACTTTCCCCAGTTACATCTTTACTTCCAAACCCAACACTAATGGGTTGATTATCATCCTGAAAAAATAATTGTTCATGTAGTATTTGAATATTGTGCCTGTCAAGAAATCCACCGCCTTGAGCATACACATTGCCCATTGGCACATTAAACGAACCAATTTTAAGGCGCCTTACGGCAAAAAATGCTCGTCCATCGGTATCATAGTTGACAATGCCGTTATTCTTACAGAAGCTATACACATTCACCCCACCTTCTTCTTCGATTGGATCCCGATTCAGCCACCGCATAAGCGATGGCGAGTAGAAGCGGTAGCCGTAGTAGTAGAGGCCGGATTCGCGGTCGCAATACTTTGTGGAGAAGCGGAAATGGAAGGTGCCGGCAAGGATGCCGCTTTGCGAGAGTGTGCCGCCGAAAGCGTCGTAGGTGTACTGCGCAACAGTGTTGCCGTTTACGTCGAGGTAACGGGTGATATTGCCGTTATTGTCGTAGCAGGGAATGAATGTCACGCCATCGACGGTAAGATACAGCAATCCGCCGACACCCCCGGCACCTTGCAATGTGCCGGACATATCTTTGCCCCAATAGTAGCGGATCGTGGAGGTCGTGCCGTTGATGTAAGCGATGCGCTCCTCGATGATGTTCCATCCGTCGTAGAAGAATGTTGTGGTTGCTTCGGGCGTTACCTTCTTCACTCGGCGGGATTTCGCATCATAGAAGTTGGAGACGAGCAGCACACTATTCGACGACACCGTCTTGAGCCGGTTCGCGGCGTCGTAGGAGAAATCATATGTACCATCGGAAAGCATGTTGCCGTCAAGGTCATGCGTGAACTGCGAATACTGGTTGAGGCAATTCGCAAGCCAGTTTGTCGCGTTGCCAATTCCATCATATCCATATTGTGATGAAATGCCAGCAATGCTTGCCGCCGTCACTTCGCTGCGAGCATTGTAGCCGAAAGTATCATTGTTGCGCGTCACCGGTCTATTGAGCGCATCGTATGTGTACGCCAGACTTCCGACTCCAACACCATTGGCAGCGCTCGAAATGCCGGTTAGCAGCGAACGGCGATAGATGTCACGATCAAGGCTTCGCGTGAACGCTACGCCATTGGAGAGCGTCAGCGAATATCCCGCGTCGAGACCGTCGGGCGTGTAGGCGTATTCGACGAGAGCAATGTCGTTGGAGATCGAAGCAAGCAAACCATCGGCATTGTAATCGTAGATGGTGCCGTCGATTCCGGTCAATCGACTGAACTCATCGAATGTGCGGCGTGATGTCTTCACCTCATTGCCGACAGCAGCCGTGTCGTTCGTGCAGTTGCCCTTTGCGTCACGGTCGAGATTTGCCGAAGCGACATCGTTCGAGAACGCAATCTCATTCAAGAATGCATCATAGGCAAGCGAAACGGTCTCGCCATCCGAATACTCCACGGCGACAACCTGCCGCCGAGAATCATACACGTTCTCCTTCCACCGTCCGCTGGCGTAGGTGGTGCGGAGAAGGAGATTGTCGGGCGTGTATGTGTAGGCGACAGTCGAGCCGTCGGCGTAGGTCTTGGACGTGCAGCTGCCCGTGGCATAGTCATATGCCCAGCGCGTCTCGTCCCATGTCACGCCGTCGCGGGTGGTGGAGAGCGAAGTGCGGCGGCCCTGCGAGTCGTACGTGCAGCGCACGGGATAGGTCGCGCCCCATTCCGCTGTGAGGTTGCCGAGCGGGTTGTAGGTTCGGTATGTTGTGTTGCCGAGTGCGTCAGTCGTGGCGATACGGTTACCGAGGAGGTCGTAGGCGTATGTTTCGGTGAGGATGTCGGTAGAGTTGGTGTAGGTGTGAGTGGCGATGAGGTCGCCGCAGGAGGAGTAGGTGAAGGTCTGAAGCGGCGAGAGCGCCGCTTCCCCGATGGAACGCGATGTGGCGGCGGCACGTCCGAAGGCGTCGTAGGCGTTGACGGTTGTCGAGCCGACGGTTTCTTCGGAGATGAGTACGCCGTAAAGCGAACGGCGGACAATTGTCGGAGCGATGGATGATGTGACGGTCTCGGTTTCAATGCCAGTGGCGGG
>CAMPAA010000029.1 GCA_946631345.1 uncultured Verrucomicrobiota bacterium | reverse complement strand
ATGCACCCTGCGGCGGGGGTGGGAGCGGCGCGTGGGGACACGCGCCCTCCCGTTTGGCAGGGGCGATGTGACAAATCGCCCGTTGGTGGTAGCGGCCGCTTTATCAAAGCGGCCCTACCATTTTCCGCGCGGCCCTACCATTTCCCGCGTTAGGGTCACCGCGCCTTCCAACCTTCAACTTTCAACCTTCCGACCTTCAACCTTTAACCTTCAACGAAACAACTTTCAAACTTCGCCGCGGCGTGCGACTTGCGGAAGACGCGCGGATTTTATACAATACGCAACATTGTTTTTAGGAGGAGCAACAGGAATGTCCGTACGCATACTCGGCACAGGAAGCTATCTGCCGCCGAAGGTCGTCACCAACGACGACCTGTCCCAATCTCTGGACACGAACGACGAGTGGATCCGTTCGCATACCGGCATCCGTTCCCGCCACATCGCCGAGGAGGACGACTGCACATCGTCGATGGCCGCCAAGGCGGCCAAGGCCGCGCTCGATGCGGCCGGGGTGTCGCCTGACGAGATAGGTCTCGTCATCGTGGCCACATCCACGCCGGACTACGCGACATTCCCCTCGACCGCGTGTCTCGTGCAGGCGGCGCTTGGCTGCACGGAATGTGGTGCGTACGATCTGCAGGCGGCGTGCGCCGGGTTCGTGTACGCGCTGGAGCAGGCGCGTTGCTGGGCGAAGGTGAACAGGGGTGCGAAGGCGCTCGTGATCGGGGCTGAGACCCTTTCCCGCATTGTGGACTGGCGTGACCGCGGCAGCTGCATCCTGTTCGGCGACGGCGCAGGCGCGGTTGTCGTGGGCGAGGGCGAAGGCGAAGGCCCGTCTGCGCACACCGCGCTATGGGCAGACGGCAAGGGGGCGTCGTTCATCTACCGCGACGGAGGCACGCGCCTGAAGCCGCAGCCCGGAATGTTCCCGATTCCCACGCTCGTCCTGCAGGGGCACGACGTGTTCGCGTTCGCCGTGCGTGCGCTGGCCAAGGTCACGAACCAGCTCTGCGAGAAGCTCGGCACCACTCCGTCCGCGCTCGACCGCGTGTTCGCGCACCAGGCGAACGGCCGCATCATCGAGGCGGTGGCGCGGCGGATGAAGCTCCCTCTCGAGAAGTTCTACCTGAACCTCGAGACAACCGGCAACACCTCGGCGGCGTCGATCCCGATTGCGCTGGACGAGGCCATGCGCAAGGGCGAGCTGAAGGACGGGATGAAGATAGTGCTGTGCGGATTCGGCGCGGGCCTCACCTACGCGGGCACATACATGCAGTGGCCCCATCTGTGATTTAAGAAGCAAGGAGAAATCGAAATGAAGAAAGTGGTTATCACTGGAATCGGCATGGTGACGCCGGTCGGGAACGGCAAGGCGGCCTCATGGAGCGCCCTCAAGGCCGGAAAGTGCGGCATTGGCCGGATCACGAAGTTTGATCCGTCGCGCTGCACATGTCAGGTCGCCGGAGAACTCAAGGACTTCGATGCATATCTCGCCGAGACTGGCTATGTCGACAAGAAGGCGATGCGCCACATGGATCCATTCTCCATCTACGGCGTGGCGGCGGCGGTCGAGGCGTGGAGGGACGCTGGATTCACCGATGCGAACAAGCCGGACATGGATCGCGTAGGCACGATGGTCGGCAACGGCATCGGCGGCATGCAGACGACGGGCGAGGCGTGGAAGACGCTCTTCGACCGCGGCCCTGACCGCCTCTCCCCGCTGGCGATCCCGGAGCTGATCGCCAACGAAGGCGCGGGCAACATCTCGATGGCGCTCGGCGCGAAAGGTCCGGCCCTAACGACCGTGACCGCATGCGCATCCTCAACCGACGCGCTCGGTCAGGCGCTCGACCTTATCCGTGTTGGCCGGGCCGACGTGGTGGTGGCGGGCGGCACCGAGGCGACGATCCTCGAGTTCGCCGTCGGCGGGTTCATGAAGATGCGCGCGCTCGCCACGCAGTTCAACGACCGCCCAGAGAAGTCCTCGCGCCCGTTCAACGCCGACCGCAACGGTTTCGTGATGGGCGAGGGCGCGGCCATGCTGATCCTCGAGACGGAGGAGCACGCGAAGGCGCGCGGCGCGAAGATATACTGCGAACTGGCCGGCTACGGCGCCACCTCCGACGCCTACCACATCACCGCCCCGGACCCCAGCGGCGCAGGCGCGGTGAAGGCCATCCGCATCGCGCTCAGGGATGCAGGCGTTGACGACCTGTCAACCGTGGACTACATCAACGCGCACGGCACCTCCACCCACCTCAACGACGTGATGGAGACGAAGGCGTTCAAGGAAGTGTTCGGCGAAGAGCAGGCGAAGAAGATCAAGATATCCTCGACGAAGTCCATGACGGGCCACCTGCTCGGCGCGACGGGCGCGCTCGAGGCGGCAATCTGCGCGATGGCGATCGACGATGGCTTCATCCCGCCCACGATCAACTACGAGAACCCCGATCCCGAATGCGACCTCGACTACACCCCGAACACCGGCGTGGCTAAGCGGATCCGCGTGGCGATGAGCACATCGCTCGGTTTCGGCGGGCACAACGGCGTGCTCGTGTTCAAGGCCGCGGAATGAGCAAGGAAGGGGTGACGGCTATGGATTATCCTCAGTTCAAGCAAGAGTTCCACATCCCAGGCATCCAGCTGCTGCCGCATCGCGACCCGTTCCTGTTCGTGGACGAGCTGATCGCCGCCGACGAGACGGGCGCGCTTGGCCGCTACACCTACACCGACGCGAAGGCTGCAATCCCCGGCAAGGCCGTCAACGCCTTTTTCGAGGGCCACTTCCCCGCCTACCCTGTGGTGCCCGGCGTCGTGCTTGTGGAGTCCATGGCGCAGGTCGCCGGCGCGGCGATCGTGGCGCGCAGACTGTTGCCGGAGGGCAACGCGGCGTTCCTGCTCGCGAAGATCGAAGATGTTCGCTTCCGCCGCCCGGTGCGTCCGGGCGACACGCTCTACACGGTTGTGGAGAACGTGCGCGTGAAGTCCAAGCTCGGCGTGTTCGCCATGAAGGGATACGTGAACGGCGAGCTTGCCGCCGAAGCCACCACCACATGCGTGCTCGGCACGATGGATAACATGAAGTGACGCCACGTGCGGCCCTCCGCGGCCGCATCATCGCATGTGCGGCATAGTCGAGAAACTGCTTGCACTGAGGGGGATTGAGGGTGAAAGGCTCGAGGCCTTCCTGGATCCGTCGCTGAAGCGGCTCGTCTGCGCGTCGGCTCTGCCCGGCATCGCCGAGGCGGTCGATGCGGTTCTGCCGTTCGTGCGCGACGGGCGTAAGATTGTCGTGTTTGGCGACTACGACTGCGACGGCGTTTGCGCGAGCGCGATCCTCGTGAAGACCCTGCGCCGCCTTGGTGCGCGCGCCGAGGCTTTCCTGCCCGATCGCTTCACCGAGGGCTACGGAATGACGTCGCAGAGCGTCGCCCGCCTGCTCGGCGAGCATCCTGACGTGGCCCTCGTGATATCCGTTGATTGCGGAATAACGTCCGCCGCCGAGGTGCGTGGGCTCAGGGAGCGAGGGATCGCGGTTGTCCTGACCGACCACCATCTGCCGCCCGAGACGCTGCCGGAGTGCGAAGCGCTTGTCGATCCGAAGGTGGACGCGCAACGGAGCGCCGCCGCCGACGTAGGCGCGAGCGACCTTTGCGGTGCCGGGATCGCCTTCTTCCTCGCGAGCGCCTTGGCCACGCGCGCTGCGGAGCTTGGCATGTACAGCGGCGAGAAGTTTGGTGCGCCGCTGCTGGTGCTCGCCGGCATGGCTACGGTGGTTGACATCGTTCCCCTCATGGGGCAGAACCGCATCCTTGCGGCGAACGCCCTGCGCACGTTCCGTTTTGCGCCGGTTGGCCTGCAGGAGCTGCTTCTGCGCGCCCAGCGCCGCCCTGCCGCCTTGACTTCGCGCGACTTCGGCTTCCTGCTCGGCCCGCGCATCAACGCCGCCGGGCGCATGGCGTCCGCGATGGACGCCTACCGTCTGCTTATGTCGGAGGACCGCGAGGAGGCTCGCGTTCTTGCACACGTTGTCGATGCTCACAACGCCATGCGCAAGTCGGTGGAGAACGACATGGCCAACCTTGCGCTTGCGCAGGTGACGGACGATGAGCCGGAGGCCATAGCCGTCTGTGGCGGCGAAGGCGAGGACGCCGCGAAATGGCACACGGGCATATGCGGAATCGTCGCTTCCCGCATTCTTGAGAGGTTCGGCGTGCCGGTTGCCGTGGCGGTATGCGGACGCGGGAGCGTGCGTGCGCCGGATGGCTACAACGTGCATGACGCGCTTGCGGCGTGCGAAGGCATGCTGGAGCGCTTCGGCGGGCACGCGGCGGCTGGCGGCTTCACCGTCAAGGAAGGGCGGTTTGCGGAGTTCCGCGAGGCGTTCGCCGCCGCATGCGCGGCCCAGCGCAAGGCGGCGGGCGCAACGCTGGAGAGGAGCGCGTTCCGCGAGCCGGAACTCTGGATCGGCACAGCCGACATCACGATGGACCTCTGCGACGAGCTGGGAGCGCTCCAGCCATTCGGCGAGGGCAACCCGGAACCGGTGTTCGGATTGCGCGGCGTGACGATGGACGTGCGCCCGCTCGGCGCAAACGGGCGGCACCTTGCGGCCGCCTTTCCGGGACAGGGAATCCCGAGGGCCACGTGGTGGGGGCGCGGCGACATGGTGGAATCCCTCCGGGCGAAAGCTCACCGCCGCTTCGACATAGCGTTCACGATCGACGCCTCCGACTGGGGTGGCGAGGAGCCTCATCCCGAGCTGCGGCTGTGCGGCGCCCGCGTTGCGGAATGAGGACGCCATAAAGTTAGCATTGACAAAGAAAAAGCCGTATGGTATATTGCGCGCGTTTTCCCTTGTCAGGAGGAAGGCTATGCGCAAGAACCATGTATGTGAGCGGCGTATGTCTGCGGCTTCAATCCTTGGTGCCGGGCTTGCAGTCGGGTGCGTGCTTTTCGCCGCACCCGCCGGTGCGGAGGTGTGGACGCACGTGTGGAACCCTGAAGGCGCCGGCGGATGGCAGTCGCCCGGGCAGTATTTCCTCGCAGACGGAGCCACGCCGGCCACCTCCGCGCCGTTGGCGGGAGAAGGCGTGGTCAGGATTCCGCAGGGCGTCACCGTGGAGGTCGCGACCGACGGCGATGCCGCGTATGTAAGCGCGCTCAGGGGCGTGATGCTTGACGATGCCACCTCCACCTTCATATTTAACCAGCCTTCGGACATCGACTGGCCCTGTGCGCTGTGCGGAGCAGGCAAGGTCATAAAGCGTTCCTCCGCAACGGTCAAGCTGCAGACGAACGTCCAGACGGACATCATGGCGAGGTACTACGACGGATACGCCGCCTACTACACCACCGGCGGCATCGAGATCGAGAAGGGAATGCTCATATTCCCGCAGGATGACAAGGTGTACTCGTTCGGCCCGATCGCGATGTCGAACGACACCACGCTCGTGGTGTCGCCCGCCGCAAAGACGCAGATGTACGCACTCGACGGCTACGGAACTGTCTCCAACACGGCCAACAAGGCGACCGGGCAATACATGCAGGTCGGTCTCGGTGCCGCGAAAGACCAGCGCGCCAGCCATTTCTACGGTCGGATCAACGGCAACGGCATAAAGTGGTACTCGTTCGCCACGGTCTATCTGTACAACGACGAAAGCACCTTCGCCGGAAACGGCTTCGTGGTTTACGGGCACGCGACCACTGCGTACGACGGCTGCGGAAACCTGTGGTTCACGACCTTCGGCAAGAAGGATAAACCCTCATCGATCGGCTCGAGCTACGCCACGCTCGAATCGCGCATCGGCGGGAACTACCACTACCTCGGCACCGGCGAGACGACGGACAAGAACTTCCAGTGGCGCGCGCAGACATCGCGCCAGCACCTGATGGACGCCGGCCCGACCGGCGGTGTGACGTTCACCGGCGACTGGTCGCAATACAACGGCTCTCCCGAATCCGACTGCCGCATGGACCGGATGCTCATCACCGGCGACAATGAGAAGCCCTGCATCGTATCCGGCAAGATATCAACCACTACGACGTTCAGCGGAACGAACTACACCACATACATCACGAAGGGCGGCACCGGCACATGGCGTTTCGCCAACAACGCCAACGAGCAGAAGGGCGCGCTCGCCGTCAAGGACGGCACGCTCCAGTTCACCTCCATAGCCGAGACAAACGTGCCCTGCGCCCTCGGCCTTTCGACCATCCTGCACGAAGACTACTACGGCCTGCGCAACGATTCCCGCGCCGTCGACTACGCGTTCCTCCTTGGCAGCGACGGTAAGTTCCCGACTCTGGAGTACATGGGCGGGAAAGCCGCCGCCTGCTCCACGCGCCCGCTTGCGCTTACCGGCGCAGGCGGCAGGCTTGCGTCCTCCGGCACTGGCTCAGAGCTTTCGTTCGCCGGGGTGCATTCGCACGACGCGGGCGAGAAGACGCTCATGCTCGGCGGCGATTCGGTAGAGCGCAACGTCATCTCCAACATCGCTCCCGGCAAGGGGTCGGTTGCGCTTGCGAAGGACGGTCCGGGACGTTGGGTGCTGTACGGTTCCAACACAATCTCCGGCACGCTCAGCGTGAAGGGCGGCACTCTCGAGCTCTGGGACCGCTACTCCCCGAAGTTCACCTGGTACCGGCTCGTCATCAAGAAAGTTTTCACCGCAACGGGAAATCCCGTCTTCACTCCCGAGCTTGCGCTGTATGACGATGAAGGCTCCAACCGCGTAGCTGGGCTGAAGTTCAGGATGCCGCCGAGCTATTCGTCCTCCGACACCCTGCCGGCAGCATACCTTCCTGGCGATCCAGCCTACCTTGAGCCGGGCGAGACCCTCTGCCACGGGGCCAACAGCACCACCACGCTTTATCTCTACAAGGGGCTTTCTGATACCGTAGCAAAGCTTTTCAACGGCACTACAGCAACCTGGCGGTTGCTCACCAGCGGCAGCAACACCATGCCGGACGGAACTGCGGCGAAGTATCTCTATGTCGTGATGCGCCTGCCTTCGGATACTCCGCCGCTTACGCACTTCGACATAAATGTTGGCAATTCGACGAGCAACGACGGCAAGCAGCAGACCATCCAGAAGTTCGCACTGGAGGCAAGCCTCGATGGACAGAAGTGGTTCGCCATGACCGACGACTACACGGTGAAGACACCGGCCGATGCATGGCTTTCCGGGGCCGCCTTTGTCGCCGGGCACCCGTTGCGCGAGGGCGCCGGCATGGAGATGAACACGTACTACTTCGATGCTCCGGGGTCGGAACACGTGCTTGACCTCGTTTCATCCATCCAGGTCTCGACGGGCGCGGTGCTCTCCGCAAAGGGCGAACCCAAGTCGGCGAGCGGTCTTACCATCGACTGCGCCTCCGGCATTGGCCGGATTGAGGGAGTGGAGTTCCCCGCCGGCGTGACGCTGAACCTTGTGAACATTCCCTCCGGCACGACAGATTTCACGGTTGATGCGGAACTTTCGGCCCTTTCCGCCGAGAGCATCGCCAACCTCAACTCCGGCTCCGTGGCGATGGACGGCGTTCCCACCACTCGCTGGGGCGTGCAGGTGAGCGCGTCGTCCGTGAGGGTGTTCAGGCACGGCTTCGTGATGTCGCTGCGCTGACCTGGCGCTGCGGCTCTACCGCGAGTTCTACGCCGACATCACGCACACGCCGTGTGGACAGGCCCTTGCGCCCATGATCCGGAAGGTGCGGATTTCATCCCGTTCCAAGTCCGTGATTCCAAGCAAGGGGCTTGCCTAATGTGCAGAAAGCGGGTTGAAAAAAAAAATGAATGTGGTATTATATGCGCCGTTTTTTACCCATACAAGGAGTTGTTGCAGATGAAAGCAGGAACTACGTTCAAGGTTGTGTCTTCGATATGCGGATTCGCCGCAGCCTGCACGGCAGGGGCGGTGGACTATGTGTGGACTCCACAGTCGGCGCTGTGGCTCGACGCGAACTGGAACAGCGGCTTGTCATGGGTGGACGGGAACACGGCGGTGTTCAACGGGAGCGCGCCGTCGTCCGTGACGGTCGGCGGCGACGTGGAGGCTTACGACGTGAAGGTGAACGGCGCGGACTACACGTTCTCCGGCACCGGGAAGATATCGATCCCGAACGGGTTCTTCGAGGTGGCCGCCGGGCACACCGCGACCGTGAGCTGCGGCCTCGACTCCTCGAGCGCGAACTACAACGCTGTCAC
Source organism: uncultured Verrucomicrobiota bacterium (assembly GCA_946631345.1). Taxonomy (GTDB): domain Bacteria; phylum Verrucomicrobiota; class Kiritimatiellia; order RFP12; family UBA1067; genus UBA1731. Next base: position 11,801 of record CAMPAA010000029.1, on the reverse strand, counting down.
GAACAGGCTCCGGAAGAGCGGCGACGGCACGCTCTTGCTGAAGAACGCGACAACCACGGTGGACCGCTACCTCCACCTCACGGGCGACACGGTCGTGGACGGCGGCACGTTCACCATCACCAGCAGCCTTTCGAGCGCCGACGTGGGCAGGCAGCCGTTCATCCTCGCGAACAGCGGACGCTTCGAGGTGACCGGCGGCGCCGTGGTGAAGCTGAAGGGCGGCTATGCGATGAACGCAGGCATTGAGGTGGCGGTGACGAACGGCATACTGGATTTCACGGGACTCGGCGGCGAGTTCCTGAATGCGTTCTACCCCACCTTCACCGGCGTGAACAAGGACAACCGTGGGGCGGCGATCAGCCTCGGCACGCCGGCCGTGCTCACGGTGCAGGACAAGGGCATCGTCTCAGGCGGCACGTTCCGCGTTTCGCAGGGCGGCGCAGGCCGACCCAACGGCGGCGTGGTCAACCTGAACACGAACGGAGTGCTCGCTCTCAACTACTTCAAGAACGATAGTGCCGCCAGCCTCGGCTCGATCAACTTCAACGGCGGCACGCTTGTGCGCAAGGGCGGCAGCGGAAGCCTGTTCTCCGCCAATGCTGACAACAAATGGGACGGGATATCCATCAACGTGATGGAGGGTGGCCTCTACTTCCAGAACGACATCTCGAACACGACAACGTTCAACAAGCCGCTCCTCGGCGGCGTGGAGGGCGGCCGTGACGGCGGCGTGCACGTGAACTGCAAGAATGACGATCTGGTCGCCTTCACGGCGGAGAACTCGTACAACGGCGGCACCTCCATCGGGAAAGGCAACATCGTGATCAACACCGACGCCTCCCTCGGCGCGGTGCCGGATAGCCCGGAGGCCAACTTCACATTCTGCGGTGGCGAGGGCTACCTGCGCACGCTTGAGAATGCGGGAACGGTGAACGTGCACGCCAACCGCAGGTTCGCGGCGGCTGAGGGCGCCTCGGCGCGGTTCGCCGCCGCTGCCGGCTCGGCGCTGGTGCTCCATTCGGCAACCACCGCACCCGACACCCCGCTTCGCGTAATCGGAAACACATCGACGTACACCGGCGTTGTCGCGTTCGATCCGGGCGAGGGGAACACAAACACGTTCAAGAGCCTTGCCCCGCTCGGCAACGTCGAGCTGCGAAGCGGCGCGCTCGAGCTGAAGGCCGCAGGCGTGGACGTGATCAGCTTCGATTACGACCAGCTCACGGGGTATTCGGACGTGGCAGGGCGGCTGACCATCGCCGGCGCGGACGTGCGGGCGACCGAGGGCAAATACCTGCTCAACCGGTACTACGGGCAGCTGTCGATAAGCAACTCCGTTGTGGACCTCACGGGCACCTCCGGCATCCTCAACTCGCACGGCAACAAGCCTTCTCGCATCGACATATACGACGGCGGTGTGCTGATAACGCCGTATTTCCGGATCACACAGAGCAGGAACAAGGGAGGGGCGGTCTCGCTGCATCCGGGCAGCGAACTGCGGATGCCGGCGTTCGTCATCGATGAGGGGCAGAAGTATCCGTTCCACTGCGACTTCGTGTGCGACGGGGGCAAGGTGGTGACCACCGCCTCGGCCGCATCCTTCTTCGGATCGTACACGGAGTACTACACAAACCTGAACTTCATCGTGAAGAGCGGCGGCATAACGTTCGACACGAACGGTTTGGTCACGCGGGTGTACCCGAAGCTTGTCGGGGACGGCGAGAGCGGCGAAGGGCTTACGAAGTGGGGTGGGTACTATCTCATCCTTCACGGCGCCAACACCTACGCGGGCGCGACAAGGGTGATGGAGGGATTCCTGCGGCTGAGCAACGCTACGGGAGTGCTTCCGGAACGCACCACGCTCATCGTCAACACCAACGCCGTGTGCGAGGCGTATTCGGACTGGGTGAACTATGTGCAGATCAATCCATCCTGGGTTCACTGCACGCAGACCGTCGCGAGGGTCGAGGGCTGCGGGAGCGTCACCCATTCGCGGTACGTGACGGTGACGGACGGCCTTGCGCCCGGCATGGGCGCGGGCGGCATCGGAACGCTCACGTTCGAGGAGGCGGGCGACCTCAACGGACGGCTTGAGATCGACGTGGGCGAGGAAGGCGCGGACTGTCTCGTGGTGGAGAGCGGCACGCTCGACCTCTCGAAGCTTTCGCTCGCGATATCCGCGCCGGCGTCGTTCGCGCCGAGCGGCAGGGGCGCGTACCGGATACTCTCCGCGCCCGACGGAACGACCGGCGAATTCGCAGACGTGAGCTTCAGCGGATCGGCGAACTGGAAGCTGGCGGTATCCGGCGGCGACGTGTCGCTGCGGTACGTGCGTGGCACCGCGATCTCGCTGCGCTGACTTGACCATGTTTGACTGAGGAGAGAACAGTATGAAGATGAGACTTGCCGTCGCGGCGCTCGCCGCAGCCGGCACAGTGGGGGCGTTCGCAGCCGAACAGGCGGCGGCGCGCATGGACCGTTCTAAGCTGCTGATCGGCGCGTACAGCTGGAAGAAGGCCGCGTGCGACGAGGCGCACGTGCGTGACGTGAAGGAGTGCGGGATAGACTTCATCGTGGGGGTGGACGTGCGCGACCGCGCCACGCTCGACCTGTTCGCTAAGCATGGAGTGGGCGTGGTGGGCAACTGCGCTCTCAGCGGATGGTGGGGCGGAGACGGGTCCAACGCCGGTAAGATGCGTTCGAGCCGCCCGCGCGCGATGTACGAGGCGCAGCTGGCGGCGTACCTCGCGAAATACGACCATCCCGCGATATGGCGGATAGCGCTGTGCGACGAGCCGAGCGCGCTCGACCTGCCGTACCTCGGCGAGGTGTGCGACCTGATCGCGGCGCGCGTTCCGCAGGCGCCGGCGTACCTGAACCTCTACCCGAACTACGCGAGCGTATCCTCCGCCACCGGCGCGCAGACGCGCAACCAACTCGGCACGGCGACGTACCGGGAGCACATCGACGCGTACTGCCGTTCGGTGCCGCTCGACTACATATCGTACGACTTCTATGTGTACACGCCGAACAGGAAGCGCCGCCCGTCGCTCTACAGGCAGATGTACGACAATTTCAACATCGTGGCCGACGCCTGCCGGCGCACGGGGCGCAGCTTCTGGTACATACCGCAGGTCAACTCGCACAACGCCGCCGACTACGAGCCGACCACGGAGAACAGGCTGCGCTTCCAGGCGTATTCGGCAATGGCGTTCGGCGCGGAGGCGATCAGCTGGGCCTGCTGGATGCCGGGATGGTGGACCAACAACGTGCTGACGGCGTCCGGCGAGAAGACCGCACAGTACCGGCGGCTCAAGACGGTCAACGCCGAGCTGCACCGCCTCGGCCCGATATACATGCGCTACCGCAGCGCCGCCACGCACTACGTGGGATTCGCGGCGACGAACGGGCTCGAGAAGCTCAATGTGCCGATGCCGGATTCCTTCGGCAACGGCTTCTTCAGCGAGGTCGCGACGGTGGAGGGTTCGCCGCTGCTGGTGGGGGAGATGGTGCCGAGAGGGAAGGATGACGGCTCGCGGGCGCTGCTGGTGGTGGCGTCAGGCGATCCGTTCGACTACGCGCCCGCTACGCGCACGGTCGTGTTCAGGGTTCCGAAGTGGCGCGCGGTGGTGTCGTTCGGCGGAAGCGGCCCGGTCGCGCTGACGCGCGAGGGCGAGGATATGTATTCGCTGAAGCTCGCCGAGAACAACGCCGTGATGATTGTAGCCAGCCCGCCGGATTCGCGTCCGGGCGGCGCGGTGAAGGCTACGCGCCCTGCCGACGCATCGGCGAGGCAGTCGAAGATGACCGACAGGGACGGGAAAGTGGTGCTCGTCGCTCAGCCTGGCACCACGCGGATCGTCCGGGCCAAGGCGGGCGAGTCGGTTGACGTGGCCGTGGACGGCGGTGCGGAATCGCTGCCGATGGCGTTCACCGGTGCCGGGAAGATCGTGAAGAAGGGAGCGGGTACGCTTGTCATAGGCCCCGGCGAAGGTGCTGCGCCGGTCGGCGGATTCTCCATCGATGGCGGCGATGTGCTCGTGCGTGGCGGAAGCCTGCCTGTGATCGACGCCCTGCGCGCCGGAGAGGCGTGGAAGGTGGAGGAGAGCCCCGAAACGCCGTCCACGGCACCGGAAGGGGTTGTGGCTGCCGGGATGCGGATATCGAGGAGCATCGTCGGTGGCGACGGCGTGGCGAAGGACGGCGACGGCATCCTGAATGCTTGCGCAGTGGGCAAGGACGTGAAGCGCTTGGCGGTATGCGGCGGCGTACTGCGGATAGCGCCGCGCGAAGCGGGGGCGGATGCGGAGACGGGCAGGGATCTCATTGAGAATCCCGGCTTCGAGAACCGCGGCGCGGGCTGGACGAAGTACGTTCACGACGACGGAAAGACATATGTCACGCAGTTCTCCAACCCCGGGTTCACGTACTCCACCAGCTCGTGGGCGTTTGGATATACGATAATCGACGGGCAGTACTGCGGGCGGCTGCACAACAACGGCGGGTTCTCCACGAAGGTGAACTTCCCGTCGCCGGGCCGCTACCGGCTCACGCTCCATATGCGTTCGCGCACCGACAACGCGGCAAACGAAACGCTGGCGTTCGTGAAGCTCGCCAACGGCGGGAGGCTTGAGATATTCCGCATGAAGCCTCCGCTCACGCAGAACTTCATCGAGTACTCATATGCGTTCGACATGACGGAGTGCGGCGTGCGGGAGCTCGTGATAACCGGGCTTGGGCTCGGGCCTGACGCCAAGAGCACAAGGAGGGATGGGCGCATCGCCGCCGACATCTCCACCATGGTTGACGGGGTGCACCTTAGGAAAGAACCGGTGGAGACTTCGCCGCTGTTGGGAAGGATGGCTCCGTTCCCGATCGACATCGCCGTAACCGTGGCGGAAGGCGCGCGCCTTGCCCTTGACGTGCCGGGCACCAATCGCGTGGCGTCGCTGATGCTTGGCGGCAGGTTCGCGAGCGGCGTCGTTTCATCCGCCACGCATCCGGCGTACATCTCCGGGAAGGGGACGCTCGTGGTGCCTCTGCGCAGGCGCGAAGCCGCGAAGCTCGACCGCACGCCTTCTCGGATGGATCGCTCCAAGCTCCAGATCGGCGTGTACTGCCTTGCGCCGTATGCGCGCACCGAGGCCCACATACGCGACGTCCGCGACTGCGGGGTGGACTTCATCTACGGAGTTCCGGCGGCAGACCGCGCTACGCTCGATCTGTGCGCCAAGTACGGCCTCGGCACGATCGCGACGGGCGCGGTTCCGTTCTGGCACGGGATGGGCGGGCAGCAGGCGGGGCAGATGCGAGGGTTGCGTCCGATGGGCGGCTATTCCGGTGCCATGGAGAAGTTCCGCGACCATCCGGCGATATGGCTCATGGACTACATTGACGAGCCGAGCGCGCTCGACTACCCGTACATCGGCGAGGTTACGGAGTTCCTCAAGGCGAGCGCGCCTGCGGGGGTCACGCCCTACATAAACCTCTACCCGAACTACGCGAGCGTGGTGGGCAACTCGGCGAAGCAGACGCGCAACCAGCTCGGCACCGCGACATACCGCGAGCACGTGTCGGAGTATGTGAGGTGCGTTGATCTCGACTACATATGCTTCGACTTCTACCTCTACTCAGCGCGCGGAGACAGTCGTGGGCCGAAGCTGGCGAAGTTCTACGAGAACTTCCGTGATGTCGCATGTGCATGCCGCGCGGCAGGCAAGAGCCTGTGGTACATCCCGCAGGTCAACTCAAGCTACGGCGAACTTTGGCTCAGCGAGAACATGCTGCGCTTCCAGGCGTATTTGGCGATGGCGTTCGGCGCGGAGCAGATCGACTGGGCGTGCTGGAGCCGTTCGCCGAGCGGTGAGACGCCCGACATGCCGGGGCTTACGGGATGGTGGACTAACAACGTGCTCACCCTCACCGGCGAGAGAACCGAGCAGTACGCCAAGCTGAAGCGGGTCAATGCGGAGATACGCCGCCTCGGCGCGCCATACATGAAGTACCGCACCGTCGCCACGCACCACGGCGGCTTTGAGGGCGTGCGCGCGCTGGACGGCTCGGATGTGACGGTCGGCGAGATGGTGGCGCGCAACGGCAACCCGCATGAACGCGCGTACTTCGTGCTGGCGTCGGACGATCCCTTCGACGAGCATCCCGCAGCGCACAGATATGCGGTGAGGGCTTCACGCAGACCGCGCGCCACAGGCAAGGACGGCCCCATCGAGCTTGTCGACGGCGGCGACGGCACATGGACTTTCCCGCTCCGCTCAAACGAGTGCGCGCTCATCGAGGAATGACATTATTGTTGTGGCAACAATAGAGGATCCGTCACCAAAACACCCCTCTCATGAGTCAGGCATCCTTCAGATGCAAATTGTAAATGAACTGAAGTATGCCAATCCGTCTGGGGATTTCAACTCCGAATGACGCTCTCCATTATCCTGGAAAATCCAGGATAATGGTGGGCATGGCGGTGGCTTTGCGCCGCAGCCTGTACCATGATATAATGCGCGGTGTTTTTGGAGCATAATGCGAAGGAGCGTTCAGATGGCTGAAATGTTGCGTCACAGTGCGGTTTTCGGTTCAGGCCGACACATCGGCGTGTTTTGCGCAATTGCGATGGGGGCGTTTGCGTTGCGCGGCGAGAGGGACGCCACACTAACCGATGGCTGGCGTTTCCTGAAGGATTCCACGGACAGGGCCGACTGGTCTGCAGAGACGTTCGACGATTCAACGTGGGCACGCGTGCGGGTGCCGCACGATTGGGCGATAGCGGGTCCGTTTCTGCGCGAGGAGGATACAGGCACAACAGGGCGGCTCCCATGGAAAGGGACCGCATGGTACAGGGTCTCATTCAGCTTGACCGCCGAAGAGGCGAATGAATGTGTATTCTTCGATTTCGATGGCGTGATGGCGTCGCCCGAGGTGTTTGTGAACGGACGCAGGGCCGGCGGCTGGGACTATGGCTATGCGAGTTTCCGCGTGGACGCCACGCCGTTCGTCCGCGCAGGCGTCAATAGCCTGGCTGTGCGGGTGTCCACACGCGATCATGCGGCGCGGTGGTATCCCGGAGCTGGCATCTACCGGCGCGTGGTGATGAAGACTCGCGGCAAGGCCCACTTCGCCTACAATGGAGTGTTTGTGACGACGCCAGAGGTATCGCGCGAACGCGCGCTCGTGAAGGTGGCGTGGGAGATAGAGGGCGCTCCGATAGGCGCGAAGGTGAGAGTGAGGCTGCTCAGGAACGGCAAGACCGTAGAGGACGAGGACGAGCCGGCTGCGCAGGGCGCGATGCTGCTGAAGCTGAAGCGTCCCGACCTGTGGGATGTGGACACCCCCGCCCTCTATCTGGCTGAGGTGGTGCTTGCCGATGCGCAGGGCAAGGAGCTTTCGCGCGAGACGGTGCGCTTCGGCGTGCGCTCAATAGCGTTTCCCGTGACTGCGGATCAGTCGGACCGTGCGGCGAACGGCTTCCACCTCAACGGGAGGCGTGTGCAGCTAAAGGGGGTGAACAACCATTCGGACCTTGGTCTTCTTGGCATGGCGTTCGACCGTTCGGCCGCGAGGCGGCATCTCCGAATAATGAAGGAGATGGGCGCGAACGCACTCCGCACCAGCCACAACCCGCCCGCGCCGGAACTGCTCGACCTCTGCGACGAGATGGGCATCCTCGTGTGGGACGAGGCTTTCGACAAATGGGATGCATATGGCGGAAGGCGCGACGACCAGTCGCTCGAGGAGTATGTGGCGCGCAACCTTGTGGCGTTCGTCAGGCGTGACCGGAACCATCCTTCCGTCATCGTGTGGTCCATCGCGAATGAGATATGGGAATGGGATCCTGCGCATCCGATACGCGACGCGAAGAACGTTTTCGCGGATCGCGGGCCGAGCGGGCAGACGAAAGTGCGCAACACGTTTTTCCGCGATCAGATACGCCTCGTGGACGCGACGCGTCCGGTCGGCAACGGAAACCGCCCGTACGTGAACGAGGAGCGCATATTCAATCTCGGCATCTTCGACCCGCTGGACGTTGTGGGGTGGAACTACCTTCGCTCGTACGTTCCCGCGAAGAAACGCTTCCCGATGAAGCCGATAATCTACTCGGAGTCGGCTTCGGCCATCAGTTCCTACGGGTGGTATGCCGACAATCCGCTCGGCGGCAGGCACGGCCATTCGAGGGGAGGGGATGCGAAGTCCGCACAGATCGATTCGCGCGACCTCCAGAGCAACATAGACATAGTGGACGAGGTTTTCGGCTACATGGACGATGACGCCTACTGCTGCGGCGAGTTCGTTTGGACGGGATTCGACTACCTCGGCGAGCCTTCGCCGTACTGGAAGGATGCGCGCTCGTCCTACTTCGGCATCGTTGATATCACGGGTGTGCCGAAGGACCGCTACTGGCTGTACCGCAGCCATTGGAACAAGATGTCTCCCACCCTGCACATCTCGCCGGATACCTGGACGTTCCCTGGGCGCGAGGGGCGCAACACCCCTGTCATGGTGTACACCGACAGCGATGAAGCGGAACTGTTCCTGAACGGCCGGCCGCTGGGCCGCCGCCGGAAAGGCGAACCTGTCGCTCTTCCAGAAGCTATGACAAACCATCACTTCGCCGCCTGCCACAGATACAGGCTGATGTGGCTGGATGTGCCGTACGAACCCGGCGAACTGCGGGCGGTGTCGTACAGGAACGGCTCGAAGACAGGCGAAAGGACCCTGAAGACGGCAGGTGCGGCGGCAGTCCTCAGCCTTGAGGTGGAACCGCTCATGGGGAAGGACGACGGCGAGCTGATATGGGCGCATGCTTTCGCCCTCGATGCGGCCGGCGTGCGTACGCTTGGCGCGGCGCACGAGGTGGAGTTCTCCATCGAAGGCCCCGGCACGATATTGGGCGTGGGCAACGGCGACGCATGTGAATACGTGCCTTTCCCGCAGACAGTCGGGCACAGGCTTTTCGGCGGATGCGCCACCGCCGTGGTGCGCCGCAACGGGTCAGGCCGTCTTACGCTCAAGGTGACGGCGAACGCGCTGCGCGGAGCGGCTGCGGATCTTCCCTGATTAGTCGTCGGCGTTCCTGTGGCGGATTGCATCGAGCGCTGCGGAGAGGCGCTCGCGCTTTCGCATCCGGTCCGCAGAGTCGGCATCGCCGAAGAGATCGGCCTGTTCGCCGCCGGGCCGATCCGTGAAGTTCGTGACGCCGAAGCCGACGAGTCGCACGGTGCGACGCGTGCCCGGCGGCCACTCGCGGTCGAAGAGGCTGAGCATGAGATGGCGGAAAGTGATGTCGTCGCGCGCCGGCGAGGTGAAGGAGGCCTGCCGAGTGAGCGTGTTGAAAAGCCCATCGCGCAGCTTGATCTTCGCCGTCCTCGCCCAGCGCTTCTCGCGGCGGAACCGCCAGCCCACATCCTCCACCAGCTCAAGCAGCACCTTCCTCACGGCGTCGCGGTCGGTTTCGTCTTCCGGGAACGTATGTTCACGCGATACTGATTTTTCCTCGTCCGGTTCGTGCGCGACGGCTGAGGTGTCGATGCCGAAGGAGTGGTTGCGGATCGATGCCGCGGCGGCGGCTCCGAGGATGCGGCTCAGGAACCGCGGATCGGCGTTCTGGATGTCTGCGCAGGTGCGGAAGCCGTATCGTTCGAGTAGCGAGGCGGTTTTGCCGCCCACGCCCCAGAGTGTCCTCACTGGCATCGGGGCCAGAAATGCGCGTATGCCATCTGAGTCGAACGGCGTCACGAAAAGGCCGTCCGGCTTGTTCTGCTCGGAGGCGATCTTGGCAAGAAGCCGGTTCGGAGCTAGTCCGGCGGAGCATGTAACGCCACAGGTGGACTTTATGTCTGCGCGGAGCTGCCTGGCGAGCGGCACCATGCCGCCGAACAGGTGGGCCGAGCCCGAGATGTCGAGGAACGCTTCGTCCACGGAGACGCCTTCAACGAATGGAGTGTATCTGGAGAACACCTCGAACGCGGCCGCCGAAACCTCGCGGTACGCCTGCATGCGCGGCCGCACGAATATCCCATGCGGGCATCGCGCGTAGGCCGTGCGGCTCGGCATTGCCGAGTGCACGCCGAACTTCCTGGCTTCGTATGAGCAGGTGGAGACCACGCCACGCTCATGCGGTCCCGCACCGACAATGACGGGCCGTCCGCGCCACTCGGGATGGTCGCGCTGCTCGATCGACGCGAAGAAGGCGTCCATATCCACATGCAGAATTATCATCAGGCGGGATTATACCACAGTTGCGCGCGGCGGGCCGATGGGGTAAAATACGCGCCAAAGAAAGGAATAACAAAAGATGTGGTACGTATCAAAAATGACAGTTGGCTGCGCGCTGGCGGCAGCGCTCTCCTCGGCGGCGTTTGGCGGGGATGCCTCTCAGTTTGCAAATGGGCTCAAGGGCAAGTGCAAGCCATGGACGAACGAGAATTTTCTCGATGATCCGCAGGAGTTCCATTTCGCGATCGTATCCGATCGTACTGGCGGCGCGCGGAAGGGGTTCTTCGAGTCGGCGATGGGCAAGCTCAATCTGCTGAGGCCGGAGTTCGTGATGTCGGTCGGTGATCTGATAGAATGCGGCGGCAAGCCTGATGCGCGCGACCAGTGGAAGGCGTTCGAGGGGATGGTGGCGCGGCTCGAAATGCCGTTCTTCCATGTCGTAGGGAACCACGACATCTGGACCGGCTTCACCGGCATGTCACCAGAGCGCCAGCGCTCCATCGACCTGTGGAAGGAGCTGTTCGGCACAAACACGTACTACAACTTCACATACAAGGGCTGCCACTTCGTGTGCCTCGACTCGATGGATGTGCACGACTACTATCCGCCGCGCCAGCCGCTTTCCGAGAAGCAGCTCAAGTGGGCGGCCGGCGAGATCGAGAAGAACGGCGGAGCCCGGTGGCACTTCATCTTCATGCACAAGCCGCTCGACTGGATGAGCGACAGGTGGCTTGCGTTCGAGCGCAGGATAGCGAAGTACGACTACACCGTGTTCTGCGGCGACTGGCACAACCACTGCACCGCCATTCGGCACGGCAAGAAGTACCACATGATAGGCACCACGGGCGGCGGTTTCGACTGCGGAGTTCTCGCGGATGACCTTCGCTATGGCGTGATGGACTCGATCACATGGGTGACGGTGACGAAGAAGGGTCCCGTGGTGTCGAACATAGCCCTTTCGGGGATACACGGCGACACCATACAGACATGCGCCACCACAATGGGGTGGATCGAAACCCCGCTCGACTATCCGTCCCACCTCACCGAGAATCCCGCGAAGTACGCCAACGAGAAGAACACTGCCGTTATCCCAGCAGAGGTGATGGAGGGCCCTGGGTACGACTGGCACTTCAAGCTTGCCGTAATGCTGCGCCAGGGGAGGGTCTATGCTGCGGGTATGGAGAAGCTCAAGGCCGGCAAAAAACGGGTGATACTGCTTGGCGACGAGAGCGCGAGCGCGCTCGCTGCTGGATACGGCAAGGATTGGCAGGTGTTTGACATGGGCTTTCCTGGCGACCGCACGCAGAACGTGATGTGGCGCGTGATTCAAGGCACGCTTGCCGGATACGATCCGCATCGCGTGGTGATCTCGGTCGGCGCGCACAACGCCGGAGCCAACACTGATGAGGAGATTGCCGCTGCCAAGGCGAAGCTCGAAGGGCTCGTCCGCGCGCGCGTTCCAACCGCCGAAATCGTTGTAAAGTAGGCGCGGAAGTCGGCGGGGAGTGTGGTATAATGCGGGGCGGAAAAGGATTTCAAACCGTGAAACTGGAAAGAAAGGAATGGAGAACAGTACAGTG
>CAMPAA010000028.1 GCA_946631345.1 uncultured Verrucomicrobiota bacterium | reverse complement strand
GCCATGCGCGTCTGGAACCACCAGTTGTTCGCGCCCTGGCAGCTCGCCTCGATGGACGGGGAATGGCCATTGTTGGGCTTGAGCTTGGCGAATATCCTGTGGCGCATTGAGTCTATGCCGTAGCGGGTACCCATGCCCTCGGAGCCGTCGAAGTAGAACTCGTCGAGGTTGCACGTGTTGTACACCTCCGCGAGACGCGACGCAAGCTCCTCGGCGAGCGCGGAGTCGGGCTGCGGGTAGAACGCAATGTAGCGCTGATGCAGGTAGTCCGCCCTGGTCCCCGCCGGGTACGTGCCGCCCTTCCGCGTGCCGAACGCCCCGCGCTTGAGTCCCGTGAACGCGTATGGGGCCGAGTCCTTGCGGATGCCGGTGTACTGGATGAGTTCGTTGCCGATCCTGAACACGTTGCCGTTCGACGAGTAGGTGAACACCGTCACGTGGCGGTCTATCGGCTTCTCGTTCACGAGCATCTCCGTCGCCCCCTCCTCAAGCGGCGCGGCGAGCGTGTACGTCGCATCCGCCACGAGATCCTCGCGGCATATCGGCGTGATCCAGGGGTCGCGCGGGTTGATGCAGGCCGTAAGCGTGTGCATTCCGGCGTGAAGCCCGGCGGCGTGCACGCGCTCCGCGCACGCCTTCATCCCGTCCAGCCCGTCCGGGAACGCCCGCCTGTTCACCGGGCAGTGGCCGAGGCAGTCCGTCCAGCTCGAGCTGAAGTGGAGGTTGGAGAACCCCGCACGCTTGACGAAATCGATCCAGCAGTCAACGTCGCCGTTCGCGATCGACGCGAACACGTAGCTCCAGCGCGCCACGTCGCTCTCCATGGACCACGCGCCGCCGGCGTCGCTGCGCGGCACCCCCGCCGCAACCGTCATCGCCTTGAGCTGTTCGCGAAACCCTTCGCGCGGCCCGGCCGCAAGCAGCGCCTTGCGTCCGACAGGCGGGAACTGCGCCTCCACGTCCACGCGCAGCGTCTCGCCGCAACGCGGCTCGCCCTTTATGTCGCAGGAGCGCACGCACACCACGCTCCTCTCGTCGCTCCATGCGTTCACGAAGCTGCCTCTCCACTTCCGGCATACCGGCTGGACTCGGCAGAACCCGAAAGTCTTCACGCCCTTGAGCGTGCAGCTCTCCACGGCGAACGTCCATCCGCCCTTGAACGGCGCGACCGATATCACCGCCTCTCCAGCCCTGCCGAAGAGAAACGCGAAGCGCCCGTCTCCGCGCCGTTCGATGCGGCGCGCCGTCGCGAGCCGCCCGTCGTCGAGCGTGGCCGCCACGAACGCCGTAGCGTTGGACACAAGCTCGCGGCCTGTCGCCTTCTCCCTGAGCGACGATATGGAGCCGAGACTGTCGAACACGAGCGTTGCGGCGTCGCCGTCGAGCGTAGCGAACGGCGTCCCGCCCTGCCCGAGCAGCACCGTCTTCCTGATGCCGCCCGTGCCGTCGTCCTGGTATCCTTCAATCTCGTCGTATCGGGAGTCGCCGGAGAGCGAGGCGATCTCATCCGCTCCGAGCGCGCCGCGCCACACGCAGAAGTCGTCGATGAACCCGCCGAACGATTCGGAGCTCCATCCGCCGAGCTTGACCGCCCCGCCTGCCGTGAACGGATGGTCCCACTTTCCCTTCGCCACTGGCTTGCCGTTCGCATACACCGTGATGTCGGGCCGCCTAAACACGAACGCCACGGAGCACCACTTCCCCTCCGGAATGTCATTGAACGCCGTCCATCCGACCTCCGGCCCCTTTCCGCTCGCGCGCAGGCGCACCCTTAGCGACCTGCCTCCATCGGAGAACAGCATCATGCCCCCCTTGCCGGTCCAGTCCGAGCTCGTGAGCAGGTTCGGATAGCGTCCGCTCCCTGCGCCCTCCTTCCGGAAACGCAGGAACACCGTGCAGGCGTCCGCACCGTCCAGCTGGCCAAGCCCTGCCACATGCGCACCTGCGCCCTCCGCGCCTGTCGCAAGTGCGCCGCCGAACGCGCCGGATGCCCATTTTGCGGATGGGGTAAGCTCCGCCACAAGGCCGGACTTCGCGTCCTCCGCATACGCACCTGCACATTCCTCGAACCCGAAACGGGCCACTTCCGCAGTACCCGCGCCGACCGTCGCCATGCAGGCCGCAGCCGCCGCCAATGCAAAGATGTTCTTCATATGCCTCCTATTATACCAAAATGATGCCGCGGCTCAACGCAGCACCACTACCGTGCCCTTTGGAGCGAGCTTGAGCCAAAGCGCGCCGTTCCTGACCGACAGCGCGGCCACCCACTTGGCGGAGAGGTCGATGTCAAGCGCGAGCGCGGAGAGATTCAAGCCGGATATGCCGCCTGTCGCCGACAGAAGCGGCCATTCCCCGGCCGCTACCGTCGCGCCCTCCGCCACGGCAACGCGCACAGCGGTCGCGCCGGCAAGCGACAGAGGCCCTTCGACAGTTAGATGGTCCACGTCGTCCGCCGCGCGGTACCCGAACACGAGCGCTCCGCCATCCGTCAGCTCCACGGACTCCACCGTGAGGTTTCCGCCGCCGCCGAGAGTGGCCGTGGAGATGGCGGAGTTGACCAGGCTGAGCGAGGAGTCCGCCGCCACCGTGACGGAGCTAACGCTCTGCGTGGGGATGGACTCGGAACCGATTCCCCACTTGCGCATAAGCCGCCTTTCGAGGTCGGCGCGCTCCGCCGCCGTCAGCGCGAAGTCGAACGCTATCATCTCGGCCACGCATCCGCCGCCCGCGTTGCAGTCGCGGTCCTGCATGATCGAATCGACCTTCGTGAAGTCCGTCGCCCCCACCGACAGGAGGTGCCAGCCAGAGGGCAGCGTAGCCGTCACCGCCTTGGGCGTGCGGTCGATCGCTATGTAGCCGTTCTGCACGGCGGCCGACGTGTATGTTGCGCTGAACATGCCTGACCCGCCGCGCATGTAGATGGTCGAGCCGGCATTGGCCTTTGGAGCGCCGCCGTGGAGGTTGCCGATGAAGTGGGCGTATTTGTCCGAGCTGCCGTAGGTGTTGTACTTCTGCACAACGTATATCTCCCTCACCCTGGTCTGCGGCGTGGCCTGTGTAGTGCCGTCCGCCGTTCGGGAGAAGTAGATGGACGCGGAGTTCGTTCCCGTCTCCTGCTTTGTGGCCGTGTTGCGGTAGCCGCCGAAGTTCACGACCTTCCTGCCTACGCCGTCCGGCATCGTGACCGTCTCAAGCGTGGGGTTGGTCATCACGAAGCCAAGGTACGAATTTCTGTAGTAGTAGCTCGACCTGAACGAGCAACCGTACAGACCGTTTGTGCTTAAGTCGTCCCAGCGGGTGACGAACGTGCTCCCGCCGTCATCGTATGTGGTGAACGAATCCTCCCTCGATGCGTCGAAGTGGAATATCGCCCTGGAATCGAGCGAGATATCCGCCTGAAGCGCGCCTTCCTCCACGGCGATGGAGTCAACTGGCGCAATGTTCGCGGATACCGAGCCGGAACCGCGCTTCACGAGCGCGCCGCTGCCGCCGGACACGTTTTCGACCGAGAATGAAATGTCGCTGTCGATCACGGCGTCGGCGCTGCCGCCAAACGTCATTGCGCTCATCGCAAACTCCGTGGCCGGATGCGCCTTGCCGAGCCACTTCCTCATCAGGTAAGCCTCGGTGTTTCGGAACTCCTCTCCGGTGAGTGCGCGGTGGTAGGTGATGAACTCGCCGACGGTGATGAAACCGGCGGAGGCGTCCTGCTTCTGCCCCTTGCGGTCCTTGGCGATTGCGTTCACGGTGAGCGGAACCGGCGAGCGGAACGCCACAAGCACCACATCCTGGGTCTGCGTGAGATAGCTCGAATAGTTAGCGAACGGATCGGCGGGGAAGCCGTTGATGGACCAGAACGCCGAAGGTGCGTGCAGATCGCAGTAGCCCGTCTGGAGCAGAGTGTTTCCGCTGCGCATCATGCACATGTTGGATGAGCCGAAGAGATTGATGCTGTTGCGCGAGGTGTCGTTTACGCGGAACACGATGAACCCTGCGTAGGTGTCGTTCTCCACCGTGCTCCCCGAACCGTAGCTGCCGTCCGCGCCCCACGTGGGAAGCGCGAAGAAGCTCTGGGAGTCCATGCTTCCGAGGCTCACGCCCGGGCCTCGCCCGTTGCCGATGTCGGCGACGGCCCACGGGATTCTCGGCAGCGTGTTGGAGATTGCTATCGCCGTTAGGTCAACGCCGTCGCGGTGGTCTTTCCATTCGGTCACGAACGTGCGGTCGTCGCCGTCGAAGCTCACCTTGGTCATCTTGTCGCCGTCCACGTCGTTGGCGTCGAGCCATATGTAGGGATCGGCGGCGGGCGCAGTGTCGTCAATTGCCGGGGCGCCGCTGAACGCCACGGAGCCGCCTTCCACCGATATCTTCGCGCTGGCGGGGGTAACGCTGCCTATGGCGAGTGTGCCGCCGCCCTTCTTGGTGAACGCGCCCGAAAGCGCAGTCACGGCCCCCACGCGCGCGGTGCGGCCCTCCGGCACGCCGATCGCGGCGGACGCGCCGTTCACCACCACGGCGTTCGCGTCCGGCTCGGCGTCGTCGCCGGTCATCCACCTGCGGACGAGGTACTGCGCCACGCGAACGCGCTGCGCGCGCGTAAGCTCGTTGGTGAAGATCAGCACCTCGCCCAGGCGCGAGCCGCCGGAACGCGAGGTGTAGTGGCGGTCGGCGGCAATCGTGCCGATGGTAGCGCCAGGCTGCACCGCCACGGAGATGACGTTGAGGTTCGTCAGCGTCGTCTTCACGTAGCTGGCGGTCTCGTCGTACGATACGGGCATGGCGTTGATCATGATGTCGCCGTTGCGCCCGATGAGACCCGCGCCGTATATGCAGAAGAGCTTGGTGTCGCCGCGCTCCGTCAGGAACGCGAAGTTGCTATCGCCGGCCGTTCCGAGGATGGTGCGCCCGTTCGCGCCGCCGGGCGTCTGCACCGCGTAGAACACCGAGCGCGGATTGACGATCTGTTTCGACAGCCGCAGCCAGCAGTTGGACGGCCCGAACCTGCCCTCATCCGACGCATGGGAGCCGAAGTCGACGAGCGGAAGGCCGGTGGGGGATTTCACCGGACTCTTGAACGCGCCATGCGATTCAGGGAAGTAGTACTGCCCGCCCCATGCGCCGCCGGGGTTTGTCTGCTTCGTCTCCTGATAGCCGCAGATGCCGTTGCCGTTGGCGTCGTACCAGTTCGTCACGATTGTGTACTCCACGCCGTCCGTCGTCTTCGTGTAGGTTGTGAACGTATCCTCGCGCGTGGCGTCGAGGCGCAGCGCCGCCATCTTCAGCAGGCTTTCGGTCTCGCTGTCGCTGCGGCCTTCAAGCGTGAGAGTTCCGGCCTCCACCGTGAAGCGCGTCTCGCCGCCGAGCGTAGCGCCCACGCGCAGCTCGCCATCGCCCGTCTTGGATACCGTGCCGGCCTGGTGCAGCGCACCGATTTCGCCGGTGGCAGACCCTTCGGCAGACACCCACACGTAGGGGCGGTTCAGCGCGCCGAGCGAGCTCATGTATGGAGTGCCGCCTGCAGAGGCGTCCAGCCTGAACACCGCCTTCGCGTCCCCGGCCATCCAGTAGCCGTCGAAACCGGAACCGTCGGCGATCGTGAACCAGCGCTTGAAGCCGGGACACTTGTACTGCGCATATGTGGCGTTCTGCACCGTCCACCGCCATGTATCCCACACGCCTCCCGTCGGCCCGATGCTGAGGATGGACGGGTTCACCGCCGGGTAGTCGAGATACGTGTTGTAGTCAGTGCCGGAAAGTGAACCGGTGTATATCGTGCGGCGGCGACCGTCGGTGTAGAGTGCCGGCACCTTGATATCGTGCATGCCGTTTGTCGGTGCCACTTCAGGGATGTTGCCGTCGGCATCCGTCCAGTTCCCCGGAATGCCCCATTGGGTAGCGGAGGTCGTGACGTTCGTCCATATCGCAATATCGGCACGTGCCTGCAGAAGAGCCGCAGCGCCCAGCACGGCATACGCACCGGCACATATTCTCGCCAAACGGCTGAAATTCGCATCCATCTGAGAAACCTTCCTTTCCTTGAACGAAAAACGCGCGCAATATATCATAAGCGTTTTTTTTTTGTCAAGGTTTTTTGGCAGATTTATGCCGACCTGCCACGCGAAAATGGCATGGTGTGTCGTCCCCAACGCGCCTCAGATACGCTTTCCGGGTACGCCATGGGGGAGGCGCTGGGACGAAGGCGTTGAGGCGCTATCCGACACCACGCACGGTCTCGATCAGGCCGCCTTATGAAAAGCGAGAGACAAAAAAGCCGCCACCGCGTCAGGCGCAAGCGCAAACGCGGTGGCTGTCAATCCAGCTTCATGGCTGGATGCCTTTTCCCGGAGCCTTACTTGGCGTCGACGGGAACGATCGTGACTACCTTGCCGTCCTTGATGAACTTCACCTTGCCCTCCTTGAGGGCGAAGAGGGTGAAGTCGCGGCCACATCCGACGTTAGCGCCGGGATGGATCTTGGTGCCGCGCTGACGCACGATGATGGAGCCGGCCTTGAGAAGCTGACCGTCATACGCCTTGACGCCGAGGTACTTGGGGTTTGAGTCGCGGCCGTTGCGGGCTGATGCTGAAGAAGCCATTTTCTGCTACCTCCTCTTAGGCAATCGCCTTGACGGTGGCGACCGTATACTGCTGACGATGACCAACCGTGCGGCGAGAGCCTTTGCGGCGCTTCGCCTTGAAGTTGATCGTTTTGACGCCGCGCTTGACGCCGACGACCTCGAGGGTCACCTTGGCGCCTTCCACATAGGGCGTCCCGATCTTGAGCGTCGTGCCGTCGGAGACGGCGCAGACGGTATCGAGGGCAACATCCTTGCCCTCTTCGGCCTCGATCTTTTCAATCTCGACCTTGTCGCCAACCTTGACAAGCAACTGCTTGCCGCCGGTTTCGAGTACTGCGTAGGGTTCCATTCTTTGTTTTCCTTTCCATCTTTCCGTGAGGAGAAAACTTCATTCTCCTCGAAAAGAAGTGCGCGTATGATACCAAAAAGCGGCTTCCAACGCAACCCCCGCACCGTGCAATTAACGCGTCGGAGTCAGGTACGGGCAGACCCCGTACCATCCGAGCAGAAGAGCGAAATCTTGGATATTGTTCCGGCGATTCCGCCCTGAGTGGCAGGGCTGCTATGTCCAAACAAAGTTTTGCCCGAGGGCAAACGACCTTCAGCCCTAGGGCAAAAATCCGTCTGCCCGTGGGCAAACGGCAAGGTAGGGAGCTGCCACTTTGTGGCTATCTGGCGGATTCGATGACCTCGGCCAGACGATGCCGCATGGCGCGCAGTTCCGCCAGCGAGCGGGAAAAATCCTTGCGCGAGCGGCATACCTCACGAACGATCTCTTTCACGCGACTGCGGCCAACCATGCGTTCGGCGATGTTCAGCCATTCCCAGTCCTCCTCGCCGTCACGGATGTTAGCGAGACGGATGCCCGGCAGGACGTGAGAGGAACCAGGGTACAGGAACACCCCGTCTCCCGGACATCCCTGAGAGCCGTATGTGTTGAAGTCCGGGAAGAACGTGTCGCCCGCCTCGTCAAGCTTTGCGCCCCGCCCCTCTCGCCAGGCGTTGCTGTGCCAGAACAGGAAACCGTCTGTGCGGTAGAGCCATGTGCAGCAGCCAAGCACGAGGCGTCCCTCGATGAACGGGTATTCCCAGTTGGCGAAGTTCATGTACGGATATGTGGGCTCAAGGCTTGTGTACCACCATGCCCTGCATCCCCGCGCGCGCACGGCGTCCGCCGCTTTGGTGCTGTACCTGCGCATGCTGCCGCAGAACCAGTCTGCCGCGATGAGGTCGTCGGATATCTTCATCCGACCCTCGCTGAAGTCGTTGAACATCCTTGCCGTAGTCATGATCGGCAGGTCGGGGAAGTCCCGCTTGAGCTGCAGATACATCTTCCTCATCCCCGGATAGAACGCCTCCTCGCATTCGTCAAACCCGTAGATGTAGGCGCCATCGAAGAGTCCGCGCGCCTTGAGGGCGGCAACATGCGGCGCAAGGCGGTTTGTGAAGGATTCGTAGAAGCCGGGGGCGAACACATCCTTGGCATCAGGCCGGCACAGCCATTTTGCGCGCGGGTTTCTGGGAGGCGGGGCAATCTGGGTGAGATTCCAGGAATTTGCGCCGCGTGCCTTCATGTGCGCGATGTCTTCGATGCGCGTGAGGTCCGTGCGCGTTATGTCGTCCGGGTTCAGACGGTGGTCGAGAAGGATGTCATGCGCCTCGCGGCGGCGCTCGTTCCAGTCTTTGGGATATAGCGGCTTCGTGAAGCCGTCCATGTAGCTGAACGACGTCCTGAGTCCGAAGGTTGCCGGCAGCGCGAAGTTCCTCACGCGCACGCTGAACGGCAGGGACGCCATAAGCACGCCGCCGCGCGCAAACACCTTCACCCTGCCGAGGTAGAGTCCCGGCCGGGCGGCGGAATCGGCAAATACCGTTATCCACGTTCCCTGCGAACCTCCCTTGCGCACGGTGAACGGCGCGGGCGGAAGCAGAGGCTCTGGAAGCCATTTCTCGCAGGCCGACGCCTCCAGCGGATGCGGCTTGTACGGGTGCCGCCGTGCGAGGTAGCCCTGCCGCTCCCATGCCACACTCCCCTTCAGTTCTCGGCCAAGGCCGTCCTTCGGCGGCTCCAGCTCAAGCGTGGCACCATCGACCTGCGCTTCATCTCCGGCAGATACGATGACCTGGAACGATTCGCGTTCGCTGCGCGCGATCTCAAGCTCAGCAACGGCCTTGCGGTCCGAAGCAGACGGGAACGTGAGCGGAGTGACGCGCCGCGCGGAATCGGCGATCCACACGGCGACTTCTCCGGGGGCGAGAGGGCTCGACACGCTCCGCACCTGAACATCCGGCGCCACGCGTTCGCGGTGGGATGCCCAGCGCCCGTCCCAGAACCGCTCGCACAGCACGTCGTCGCGGGAGAACGGGCGGTTGGTGAAACGCCGCACGGATAATATAGTGCCCTTCGGCGGAGCCTCGCGCTTCAGAAACACGTCGCGGAACTCTGCCTTGCCGCTTCCGTCGCGCAGGAACGCATACAGCTTTATCTTGGCGACCGGCTTCGACGGGACGAGGGCGTTGGCGGAGTACTCCCAGCCGTGGGTGCCGCGCGTGAAATCGGCCTTCTGCGCCCAGAGAGCCGAGCCGTCAGCGTAGATTATGTCGGCGAACACACAGTAGTCGTGCCCATGCGCTTCATCGGCGCGGCTCCATCCGCCGAAATAGATGGGCGCACGGTCTGGCGCATCATACGTGAACTCCTGCACAAGACCGCCGGAGATGGTCTTTGCCGACATGGCGGACGCCACAAGCGCGACCGCCGCGAATGAGATGACGTGTTTCATTCAGACCTCAGATGACACAATTCTACTGGATGGTCAGGCAGAGACGGAATCCGATATCGCGCGCCGCAAGGTTAGGATTCATACCACGGCGCTCCGAAACTTCGACCTCCCAAGTTTCGCGCATCCACGACCCGCCACGATAGACACGGATTGCTCCGCCGGCAGGAGTAGCCGGTCCAAGGGGGTCTATTTCGCTGTCAGTCGTGAAGTTGCCGTAGTTGTCGAGACACCACTCGGCGACGTTGCCGCACATATCGTAGATGCCCCAGGCGTTCGGCAGATAGCTTCCCACCTTGGCCGTGCCGCCTTCGGCGGCTGGCCAGGCGTTTGTCTGCGAATTTCCTGCGATCTGGCTGTTCTTGAAGAATCGGGCAAATCTCTTCACCCGCACGATACCAGCCTCGCCGTTGACCGTCTTCACGTAGGCCGTGCCATCCGGCAGGTTGCCGCCCTTGCCCGCACGCGCGGCAATCTCCCACTGCGCATCGGTCGGAAGGTCGAAATCCATGCCCGTGATCTTGCGGACGAGCCAGAGCACGTTGGTGTGGTTGTGCCCCCATTTGCCGATGCAGTCATAGGGAAGCACCTCATGTCCAGTCTCGGGCCAGAGCTTGCGCCCGTTGGTAGCGCTACTGTCGTTGCTCCAGCCGCGCAAGTCGATGTACATGACGTTCTCCACAGGGCGCGTTGCGGCATCGACGGTGAAATAGCTCGGTGTCGCGAACGAGTTTGTGCTTCCGCAGAAATGCTGGTACTGCCGCTGGGTGACCTCGTACACGCCAATCCAGAAGTCGTTGGTGAGCGTCACGTAGTGAGGCGTCCATCTGGCTTCGGCCCAGTGTTCTTCGGCAGAGGTTCCGATGCGCACCGGCACGCCTGTGGCATGGCAGCGTCGCATAACGAGGTAGTCGGTCTTGCACAGGTCGTTCGTCACGCCGCCTGGGAACGGAATCGCATCGGCGCACTCATAGTATGTAACGCGGTTCGTAGCCGGAATCGACTGGCTGCCAAGAGAGATGTCGATCATCATGTAGTCGGGCGGATTGCACTCCGGCCATGCCTTGACGGACACCTCCAGCTCGCCGTTGGTCAGCAGATTCCCCGGCCAGCTTCTGTCTGGCCGCCAAAGGATAGCATGGTCGCCTGGCTGCACAAGGCGGTTGACGTCACCGATGAGGGCTCTGATGTTCGCGGCCCCTATCGATGCGCCGTTGGTGGCAATGTCCATCGTGACGATGGCCGGTTCGTCGCCGGTGAGCGTGTATGTGACGGTCGCCTGAAACAGAGAGGCATCCTGCGAAAACGTGACGTTCTCCACGCCGGGATCGGCGCCACACGCCACCGCCCCCAAAACGCAGGCCGCCAACACTGCTGTCTTCTTCATGTCAGTCATCCTTTATCCGTAAATGGGCGAGCAGGTCATGGAATCACAATGCAGAGGCGGAAGCCCACATCGTTGTAGCCGGCATTAACGCTGCTTTCGAACGTGCGCCTGGAGGTCGTGAGGCATGCTGAATCGGCATCGCCCCACGATCCGCCGCGCACAACGCGGTTTTTGCCCGTGGTTTCCGGTCCCTCGGGATCGGTCTCTTCGTCGGAAGGCAGGGTTTCCTGCCAGTTGTCGAGGCACATCTCGGCAACGTTTCCGCACATGTCGTACAGGCCCCAAGCGTTCGGCTCAAAACTGCCGACATTGGCCGGGCCGCCCTCGGCCACGGTCGTCGCCAAGCGCGGACGCTTGTCAGGGTCGTTGCAGGTCGGTCCGGCGGCGGTTGTCCTAATGACCGCCGGCGCACCACCGACCACACCGCCGTTCGTTGCGGTGCGCGCGTAGCGGTGCAGGCGCTCCGCCCCCGATTCCCCATCGACCGTCATGGCGAACGCCGTGCCGTCCGGAAGGTTGCCGCCAAGCCCCGCACGCGCCGCAAACTCCCACTGCGCCTCGGTCGGAAAATCGACCATCTGCCCCGTGACCACGCGGGCGCGGTAGAGCGTGTTCGTCTGAGCAGAGCCCCACTTGCTGCCTTCGGCATCCCGCTCCAGAACCTCATGCCCAGTCTCCGGCCAATACTTGCGCGTTCCTTCGGCAATCTGGTTTGCTGAAAGATCGCTCCAGCCGCGCATCCAGTAGTACGGCACAAACTCCACCGGGCGCATGGCGCATTCGTTGGTGAAGCAGCATCCTATATCCTCCTTGCCAACGCCGAAGTGGTGGTACTGGCTCTGGGTCACTTCATATACTCCCATCCAGAAGTCGTTTGTGAACGTCACATAATGGGCGGTTGAGCCGGAAATGTCCGAGCCCTGCTCCATCTCCGTGGTCCCCATGCGCCACTTGACGTTCGCCGCCGGGCACTTGCGGAACACGAGGTAGTCCGTCTTGCAGAGTTCGTTCGTCACGCCGCCTGGGAACGGGATCGCGTCCGGGTGGGTATAGTAGGTTGTGCGCTCTTGGAGAGGTATGGTGCGTCCGCCGAGGGAGATGTCGATCATCATGTAGTCGGGCGGCGTATTCGTGGCCCATGCAGTGACCGCCACTGTTACCGAGCCGTCTTCTATCCTGTGACCAGGCCAGCTTAGGTCGGGCCGCCAGAAGATCGTGTGTTCCCCCTTCTGGACGAGGCGGTTAACGTCGCCAGCGAGGGACTTGATGTTCGCGGCTCCGATGGACACGCCGTTTGTCAGCACGTCAATCGTCACAATGCCTGGATCGTCGTCAAGCGTGTAACCCACCTTCACCAGCCGCGAGGCCGGATCCTGATAGAACGTGACGCTCTGCTTCCGCACGATGGGGGCGGCGGCGCAGGAAAACGCGCAGAAACCGGCTGCCAGAACAGTTGCTTTCATATCGATCGACTCCTTTTCTTGAGATTCACCTGAAGATGATGGCCATTGCGGCGGGCGGCTTTGAGCTAAGCACAAATCCGGAAATGCTCCTTGTGGACGTGCAGCGCGACTCGAACGGCTCCTGTTCGCTGCCATACTGCAAGGACCGTCCGCTGCCGCCGCCTTTGGCAACAAAAAGCGAGGTCGCCCGCACGACAGTGCTTGTCGTGGGTGCGATGCGCGCGCTGTCGTCCCAAAGCCACGCAACCTCACCAGCCGCAGTCAGCGATAGAGCCGCCAGAACCGCGCAAAATACAGCAGCCAAACCACTTTTAATCATAGTCATCACTACTATCCCATGGCGTCTCAGGACACCATGTCCCAAAACGGCGCGAATGATAACATAACACGCCTCTCGCGTCAATGGGATAATTGTGCAAATAATTACCCCCGTTTTACACATTATATGGCGGAAGTGCCGTAAAACGCGTTATGCATTCGCGGCGGAGCGGAATGGGCGGCATTTGAGACCCATACGACCCACATCGACTTTGGTGCTGGTCTAAAATGATTTCCCCTGTGGTCTAAAATAATTCTGCGTATGGTCTAAAATGATTTCCCGTATGGTCTAAAATAACTCCCTCTTTGGTCTAAAAAGAGAACCCCTTTGGTCTAAAAACGCCGCCCCCACCAGTGCTCCTCGCACCTCCGTTGGGGTAGCAAGAAATGCCGACGAGCGAGCACGCCGCCGGACACGAAAAGCGGCCTGAAGCCGCGCATGAAACACTATGCCATCCAGATATGGGATGATGGTGCATAGTCATACAATGCGACAGGAACAGGAAAAGCAATGCTACACATCGTATTTGAGAAGGCAACCGTCCTTAACGACGATGTGACTCTTGGCATAGGCGTCGATATCCGGCTCGTGCGTAACCACGATTATAGTCTTGCCCTGCTCGTACAGTTCCTGGAAGATATTCATTATCTGCACGGATGTCTTCGAATCGAGATTGCCGGTAGGCTCGTCGGCGAGAAGCACGGCGGGATCGTTCGCCAGGGCACGCGCGACCGCTACGCGCTGGCGCTGGCCGCCAGACAGCTCTGACGGCAGATGCGACAGGCGGTGGTCGATCTCAACGCGCGCAGCCAGCTCTTTCGCGCGGCGCGTGCGCTCAGCCTTTGGCACGCCAAGGTAGAACATCGGCATCTCGATGTTGTCGAGTACGGTAAGCTGGGGAATCAGGTGGAAGCTCTGGAACACAAAGCCGAGGTTCTTCAGCCGATGGTCGGATAGGGCATCGTCGCTCATGTGCGATACGTCCGTGCCGTTGAGTCGGTACGTTCCGGAGGTCGGGCGGTCAAGGCAACCAAGGATGTTCAGAAGCGTAGACTTGCCGGAGCCGGAAGGCCCCATGATCGCGACATACTGCCCCTTGCGGATTGTGAACGACACGCCATCCAGCGCCTTCACCGTTTCGCCGCCCACATTATAGTGGCGCCGCACGTCGTCAAGGACGACCACTTCCTCCGCCATCGCCCTTCGCCTTTCCCTTGTCCCCCTTGGACTCCTCATCCTTCTCCTCCTTCACCGGAGGAGCCGTCATAACCGTCTCGCCGGGCTTGAGCCCATTCAGGATGCGTATCATGCGGTTGTTGTCCAGCCCAACCTCGACCTTGCGCGGCGTCCATTCTTTGCCGTCCTGCACATATGCGTAGGCGTCTCCGTCGATTCGGACTATGCACTGAATCGGGCAGTACACCACTTTTGCGTATGTATCCTTCACCAGCTCCACGTCGCAGCTCATGCCAGGACGCGCCACGGCATCCTCGAAATCGCATTCCAGCTCGCAGCGGAACATCTTGAGGTCTGGATTGAGGCGGGTGGATTGCGCATCCGGAAGTATGCCGATCTTGGTGAGCCTCCCCTTGAACGTACGGTCTGGGAACGCATCGACCTTTACTACGGCATCCATGCCCTCTTCAAGCTTGTTGAGCGCCGCCTCCGGCACCATAATCTCCACGATCATGCCTTCGTCCAGAGGTATGTATATGAGATCCTGCCTCTGCACGGCCGACTCGCCGGCGGCGAGCGGGTTCTCCCACCAGCGGCGCTTTGCCGTGGAGGCGTACAGCACGATGCCGTTCGTCGGCGCGAATATCTTTGACTTCGATATCTGGAAGTTCAGCTCGGCGAGACGGTTTGTCGCGCGATAGTATTCGCGGCTTCGCTGCACGATCTCCGTTTCCCCCTGGCGTATCTGCGATTTGTTCTGCCAAGCCGTGCGGGCCAGCGCCCGCGTCGCCTTGCGGACATCCGACTGCAGCGTGGCGCGCTTCTGGTGGACGGTATAGTTGGTGAGCACGTTCATCTTTGTCTTGGCCATCTCAAGGTCGATCTCCTTGCGCCGCAGGGCAAGCTCGTCGGCCTGCAGTTCGGTACGCGTGAGGAACCCCTCCTTGGCCAACTTGCGGCTCCACTCGAGCTTTTCAGCGGCTCGCTGAAGCTCTTCGTCCGCAAGGGCGATATCCGCCTCGCGCTGCCGCTTTTCCTCCGGGAAGTCGCCCTTCTCGTATTTTTCAAGGGCCATCTTGGCGAGATCCAGCGCCACCTCACGCTCAAGCTGGTTGGCGTCACAGTCACCTTTGGTCACCTCAAGGCGCTCCTCTGCGATGATGAGGTTGCCGTGCGCGGTGTTTGCGGTTATCTCCTGATCGTTCCTCTTCTCGACGAGTGACGCGGCGTCGAACTCCACGAGCAGGTCGCCCGCCTTCACGTTCACACCGTCCTCAACCACCCACAGTATCGTGTTCCTGCCCTCAAGTTCGCTGCGCAGCACAACCTTGTCGCGGCTCTGCACGGAGCCTGAAGCCGTGATGCCGATCGTCAGGGGACCTTCTGCGACCTCAAATACCGGAACAGTCTCGTCACCGCTGTCGCCGCCGCCGGCCAGCCACAGGCCAAGAGCCGTAACCATGACTGCCGCAGATATCCACAGCCATTTTCTTTTTCTGCCTTTGGTCATTCCTCACGCTGCATGGTGGGTGATTGCGCAGCCGGCTTCACTCGCCCGTCACTGCTGCGGGGGACGGGAGCTGTACTCGAGGCCGGCGACTTCGCGAGGATGCGTCACAGGCCCGTCGAACAGCGCAAAAGAGACTGTGCGGTCACCATGCTTGGCCACCTCGGTCGTGATGGCGATGTGGTTCCAGCCCTTCTTCAGGCGGACGGCATAAGGCGGACGAAGGGCCGGCATCTCGTCGACGAGGGGCTTTTCCAGCAGATCGGTCGAGTACGGGATGTCCTGTTCACGGATGGGCTTTGTTGTGCTCGCCATCCCGGGCTGCTTCCACGCAGGCGGCGGCAGAGCCGCGCCGTTAAGCTCGATCTTGCCGTCGAAGGCGTTCCACTGCCCGGCCTTTGGAGTATGCGGCATGGCAAGTCGCCCGTACACGCCGTTGATGCCGGCGAGGTCGATCCAGGCGCCGCAGCTTATGTCGGCCGGAGCCTTGACCCACGTCTCTAACATGACCCGCCCCTTGCCTGCCGCAGAGGCGGCGGCGTTGGAATTCCACAGCTCGCGCAGACGGAAAGTCCCCTGCGCGGCGTCATCCATGAGGACGATACCCGTCGCGCAGTCGGTCAGCCGCCAGCGCATCTGCGACTGGACGAGGAAAACGAACGGATGGGCGAAATCGCCAAGCACACGGTCGCGCTGGGCGCGTAGGCGGCGCTCAAACTCCTGAAAGCGCATAAACTGCTCCGTGCCGGGCTGCGGAGTGCGGAAGATCAATCCGGCCTCGTCCTTCTCGCGCCCATGCCAGAACGTGTCGGACATCGCCGCGATCGACGGAAACACCATGCATTCCCTGAAAAGCTTAAGCGTATCGTCGCCGACATTGTCGTCATGCCAGGTGCAGGTTATCGCACCGAGCTTGCGGCTTTCTGCCACCGCCCAGCGGCAGGGCTTCTTGAACGCGGCGTGCAGCGGTATCTCGAACGGCGTCCACGAGGTGTTGTACATGCGCGCGGAGTCGAACGCCTGGTTCGTGGTGTTGGTCACATGGTTGTCGTACCACGCCATGTCGATCACGTCGCAGGATGGGTCGATCATCTTGCCCGGAGCCCACACCACCGCCTTGCGTCCTGCGGCGTTTATGGTCTTCACCCACTTCGTGGGCCAGCTCTCATCGCAGTATTCCGGCTTTGTGCGAACCTCGTCCGTGCCGATGTGCACGAACGGCATCTCCTCAGCCGTGGCGAGCGAGCAGAGCTCCTCGAACAGCTCCGATATCACGCGGTCGGTGCCGTCGGCCTTCATCGAATCGATGCCCATGCCTTTGCGGAACGCAAGAGTGTGGCCCGGAACATCCAGTTCCGGCATCACGGTCACTCCGCGTGCGGCGGCATAGCGCACAATCTCGCGGAACTCATCCTGCGTGTAGAAGCGCCCGACCTGGCGCAACTGCGTCTCCGGGCGGTTCAGCTGCGGGTATCGTTTTGATTCGAGCCGCCAGCCATGGTAGTCCGAGAGGTGCCAGTGGAAGAGGTTCATCTTGTAGGCAGCCATCATGTCGATTATGGCCTTCACTCCGGAGAGCTCCAGATAGTTGCGCCCACAGTCGTTCATGTAGCCGCGCCAAGGGAAGGCCGGCCAGTCGGTGATCGTGCATACCGGAACTGCATCGCCGGCAAGACGGCGCAACTGCGCCAGCGTCACGCGCGCATACCGCTCGCCGCGTGCGCCGGGGGCCGTTATCTTCACGCCGCCAGGCCGCACGTCCAGCACATACGCCTCGGTGGCGACGGCCGCCGGAGCCTGCGGCACCGCCGCCGTGACGACCTCCACCTTGTCGAGCGCCGCACCGGACGCGATTCCTTCACCTTTCACCGTCCAGACCGGCTGCGGCAGCAGCAGGTCCACAGGCGAAACATCCTCGGCAGCAGACGCGACCCCGCACAACATGCCGCATGCCACCAGCGCAAAGAGTTTGTTCATGATAGTTTCCCTTTTCTGTCTTTACTTCAAAAGAACCGACACGACCTGCGGAAGCTTGCGGAAGTCGGTCACGACAAGATGATCCATTCCCTTGATGCGCACATGGCTGTCGCCGCCACCATCCGCGAAATCGTCGCCGACGAAAACCACGTCGGAGGGCTTGTATCCGTGGCGACGCGCCCAGTCGAGGGTGGCGTCGTACTTGTTGTACTGGGGGCCGGCGAAGTCGAAGCTGGTGGAGCCGCCAATGTACACGGAATAATCCTTGAATATCTCGCACACCTCCTTGTACATGGCGCGGCGCTTCTTGCGGTCCGGATCGAACGCCACCTTGAGCTCGGCCGAAGGCTTGGTGCCGAGCAGTCCGAACGTCACCATGCCGGAAGCGTGGAATTCGAGCGGCTCGCCTTCGTAGTCCGTGTATCCATATTTCTTTCGCAGGTAGTCAGTCTTCTCACGGAAGAACTTGCGGTCCACCTCGTTTGTCACTGCGCGAACGATCCTGAACTCGCCGTTGGTCATGGCAGATTCCTGCATGCCATAGTTGCCGACGATGTCAATTGGATGGTTCCCCATCTGCCGGTAGATGCGCGGGGCGTTCCCCGCCCCTACCATGATGCACTTGTACTGAGACTCCAGCATCTTGAGCACATTCATGTTCGCCTCGGGTATCGGGGAACGGTGCTGGCAGAGTGTTGCGTCGAGATCGAAGCACACGAGCTTCTTGCGCCGCCCAAGCACGTAGTCCTGCAGAAGCATCGGATAGTCGCTTGTCACGCGATCGGCCCCCTTCGCGGCGGCCTCGCCATAGTCGGCGGCGTTCTGAACCATCCACAGGCACACCGTGAGCCCTTGGGCATGGGCCTTTTCGACCATCTCACGCGAAGTGGGCCTGAGCGTGGGAGCAACGGAGAAGCAGCCAAGCTCCTTCGCCGTGGCGAGATGTGCGTCGTTCAGCGCGCCCATGATGTAGCCGAGCTTCGCCTGAGGATCGACCTTGCGCATCGTGGCAAGGGTGTTGGTGTTGAAGCAGGTGAAGGCGTAGGTTCCCGGCTCGAGCATCTTGCGCGCAAGCGCGTTCAGTGCGCGGCAGTATTTCTCGAGGACGGCCGGAGTGTAGAAGCCGCTGGGGTAGGCCTTCATCTCAAGCTCGATGAACGTATCTTTGCGGCCCTTCAGCACCGCCATTACCTCCTCGGCCGTCGGTACTGGCTCAGAGCAGTTCTTGATACGGCATCTGCGAACCTCATCGAACGTCATCTCCTCGACTATGCCCTTGCCGTCGGTCGTGCGCTCTACGCGCTGGTCGTGCATGATCACGAGCCTGTGGTCCTTCGTGAAGCGGATATCGGTCTCAAATCCGCGAATCCCTCGCGCAAGGCATCGCGCAAAGCCACCTGCGGCGTTGTCGTCGTACTCGCCACGGCTTCCGCGGTGCGCCTGAATCATCGGGGCGGCTTCCGCCCCTGCGAACATGAAAGAGATGGCGCACAGCGCCACGGCCCTGAATGCAGTGATCGTTTTCATGGCGCAAATTGTACCATTTCTCCGGCCTCGCTTCAAGGGATCGGAGCAGAAATGTCGCATGGATCAGAAATCGAGATTGCGCACGTTCAGGGCGTTCTCCTCGATGAAACGGCGGCGCGGCTCGACCTCGTCGCCCATGAGGAGCGTGAACATCTGGTCGGCCTTCACGGCGTCGTTCAGCGTCACGCGCAGCATGTGCCGCTTTTCGGGATCCATGGTCGTGTCGAACAGCTCGTCGGCGTTCATCTCGCCCAAGCCCTTGAAGCGGGATATCGTGAGTCCCTGCCTGCCGTGCGCGCGCACCTGGTCGAGCAGCTCAGGCAGGTAGCCGCCGAAGTAGTCCTCCTGCGTGAAGCCCATGCCCTCAAGCGACTCAAACTGCTTGTGGAGCATGGATACGCCAGACCCCACCGCTGACGGATCGGCCAGCAGCTCCTTCGGCTTGTAGCCGCGCTCCTCAACGGCCTTGGAGGTCATCTCAATCTCGGCCAGCAGCCGCATCAGGTCGGCGGCACGCTCCTTGTCGATCGGGTTGCCGTCCTTGCCCTTCACCTCGAAGTCGTCAAGCCCGAGCGTGAGGAGCTTCTCGGTGAGGTCACCGTCGGTAAGCACGTACTCCGAACGCTTCTTGCGCTCGACCTTGTAGAGCGGCGGCTGTGCGAGGTACACATAGCCCTTCTCGATGAGCTCGGGCATCTTGCGGTAGAAGAACGTCAGCAGGAGCGTGCGGATGTGGGCGCCGTCCACGTCGGCATCGGTCATGATCACGATCTTGTGGTACCGGGCCTTCGAGACATCCCACTCCTCGGCGAACCCGCAGCCGATGGCCGTTATGAGCGTGCGTATCTCGGCGTTGGCGAGCATCCTGTCCACGCGCGCCTTCTCCACGTTGAGCACCTTGCCCCTGAGCGGCAGGATTGCCTGGGTCTTGCGGTCCCGGCCCTTGCATGCCGAGCCGCCTGCGGAGTCGCCCTCCACGAGGTAAAGCTCGGTCTTGGCGGGGTCGCGCTCAGAGCAGTCGCGCAGTTTGCCGGGGAGCGACAGCCCGTCCATCACGCCCTTGCGGCGGGTGGATTCGCGGGCTGCGCGGGCCGCCTCGCGCGCGCGGGCGGCAAGGAGGGTCTTCTCGATGATCGTCTTTGCGACGGCTGGGTTCTCCTCGAAGAACGTCATGAGCCTGTCGTTCACGATGGAGCCCACGATTCCCTCTACCTCGCCGTTGCCTAATTTGGTCTTTGTCTGCCCTTCGAACTGCGGCTGCGGCACCTTTACGCTAACGATCACCGTCAGCCCCTCGCGCATGTCGTCGCCGGTGAGGTTGTCCTTCTCCTTGATGAGCTTGTTGTCGGAGCCGTACTTGTTGATGGTGCGCGTGAGGGCGGAGCGGAAGCCCGAAAGGTGCGTGCCGCCCTCGATGGTGTGGATGTTGTTGCAGTAGGTCTGCTCGATGG
>CAMPAA010000027.1 GCA_946631345.1 uncultured Verrucomicrobiota bacterium | reverse complement strand
AAAGCTGCCCAGATTCTGAAAATCCCCAATAAATTGTGTTTCAAAGTCGGGTTGTGGACATGACCCTGCAAAAACACAATTTCTTGTATTTTACCGCCCTGCCGCCAACAATCGACAAGTTTTCAATCTGCGCCGAGCCTTTTCATCCTTCCCTCGTCCGTCCGACAGCAACCCCTCGTCCGCGCTCCGACCACCTCCTCCATATCCCATCCGCCATTCATCCATCCTTCCAACCTCTACTCAACCACGACCCAACTGCTCCACAACCATTTCCAAGACATCCAGCAACCACGCTCCAACCACGACACAACCATCCTTCGTGTCGAATCAAAGAACGATTCCGACGCAACCATCCCACATCCACGATACTTGAATCGACAACACTGAGCTGCACGGCCTTGGCTCGTCCATCAACTGCCTCGGCCGCTGCGTCGCTTCCTACACCACCCGCGACGCGAAGGAGATCGCCAAGCTGCTGGCAATGCTGCCATGAGCGCTGCCGGCGGCGAGAGTCTCAAACCCTTGTAAAATAGGCCTTCCGTGGGGCCTGTCCCTCAAGTTTTTAGCGTGTAGTGCTGCCTGATGACGGTGGTGCTGGAGATGCGCGGGGCGGGAGGGGCGCAAGTGGCCGCCTGCTGGAACAGTTGCGGGGGATTGGGCGGAAATGCGCGTTTTACAATGGTTTCACGGGGTGTGTCCCCAAAAACTTAAAAATGGGCGGTTTGTGAGGTTCCTAAAATTGGAAAATAGGTGAAATGCTGAGGCATTTTCGACTCGGTTGACGCGGTGCGGAACGATATGATATAATTAGAGTAAACAAATGAAGAACTAGAAGAACATCATTCGGTTGGTAAAATGGCCTTGATGGGATATAAGACATGCTTGGAGCAGTTAGGATCGCCGTATCAGATTGATAAGGCGATAGCGGACGGACGTCTTTTCAAGATGGTTCCGGGCGTTTACTCGGATAGCGGCTCGGAATCCGAGATTGAGGTTCTTCAGTGCCGTTATCCAGAATCCGTCGTGACGTTGGGAACCGCGTATTACTATTACGACTTGACGGATGTCGTTCCTGAAACATACGACTTCCTGACGGCCCGAAACGCCCGACGAATTCAGGACGAGCGGATTCGTCAGTATTACATTCCGGCGGAGATGCTGAAGGTCGGGATGGTTGTCCGAACTTTCAATGGCGAGCATATTAGGACGTATGACCTTGAACGTCTTGTCATTGAGACGGCTCGGATGAAGTGCAGTCTGCCGCCTGATTTGTACAAGGAGGTCATATTGGCTTTTCGCAAGCGGTCAGACGATATTGTGCCGTCGAAGATCGTAGAGTATCTGGATCGTTTTCCAAAGCGGGATCGGATAGAACGCATAATTGACGAGGAGGTCTTCTGATGAAGACATTGAAGGAGCAGATTGCCGAGTTGCGGGCTGTCGGTTACAAGGCACTTCCCGCGCAGGCGAAGGTTGCGCACGATGCGGTACTTCTTGCAATGCATCGGAGTGGTTTCAAGTTGAAAAGCGCAATAAAGGGTGGTGTTGTTATGAGCAGCATCACAGGCGACATCCGTCGTGCAACTATGGACATGGACATAGACTTTGTCCATCACTCGATTTGTCTTCGCGGGTGAGATTGAAAGTGGTGCGGCGGTATGTGTCGATGCTTGTCTATTCAAGTAGGCGTTGTCCGATAGCGGATAAGCGCGGAATGGTCGACTCGCTTAGGAGAACGTTTGGTTCGGCGCGTTATATGCGAAAGCTTGCATCTGCACGAATCAACTGGTTGGGCGTTTTACCGCGAGTTGCGACGGCGGCAATTTTGAGGATTGCCGAATCTCTATAATATTTTTATTTCTGTCCAGATTTTATAATCTGGCGGTTGCATTTGCTGTTGCTGCCGAACGTTCCATCGACACGATCATATATACGCTGATGCCCGCATTGCCCGAAAACCGCGAACCGATTGAGTTTCACAAGTGACCGTTGGAGGTGGGGTGGATGATGGCTGTAGCGTGTGGTGCCACTTGATGCCGATCCGACTGCTCGTATCAACGTATTTCGGCGGTTGTTTGATTTGTGATTGAGGCAATTGCCGGACTTGGTGAATTCTAAAGTGATCGAATTTGACCACTTTAAAAGTGGGGTGAACTACCGAGTTTGAATGTATGGGGACGGTAACCCTCGTGAATGGTGATTTCTCGCCAGAATCTTTGCTCTCGCTGTGAAGGGTGCGCGGCAGATTTGTCGCGGCGGTGAGAAGGTGAGATTTCCGTTGTCGGCTTCAACATGACTGTTGCAATTTGGTGTGGCAATCAGGCGTGACCTTTTGTCTCTGAGCTGCATGGCCTTGGCTCGTCCATCAACTGCCTTGTCCATCGCGTCGCTTCCTACACCACCCGCGACGCGAAGGAGATCGCCAAGCTGCTGGCAATGGTGCCATGAGCGCTGTCGGCGGCGAGAGTCGCAAACCCTTGTAAAATGGGCCTTTCGCGGGGTCTGTCCCTCAAGTTTGTGTCCCTCAAGTTTCCCAAGACGGCCTTTTGCTGTCGAGCAATTGATTTGGCTCCACAAGACGCTCTTCTTGGGACATGCTGTGTGTTTCTTGCCATGATAATCTCTTATCTTGAGCCAAAATTTGTTCAAGATTGTTGTCTTATTATTGTTCGCACATGCCCCTCGCCATGTACTCCCTCCTGGTAGTATGAAATCGTCTTCATGCTCCCGCTAAGGTCATAATTGGGATCCCATAACGAAAAATCCTCTTCGGATTCAATTTCCTCGCTTGATTTGGAGGCAAAAACCTTAGCGATGGACGACGAATCTGGAATGCGCAAATTCGCTCGTAGTTCCCATTTTGAATCTTCGGCCGAAAAATTTCTGAAAAAGAACCCTACACGAAGCTTTGCATCTTTGTGCGATGCGACTTTGGCAACATCTTCCATATTTAAATTGGCTGCCTTAAGTTCGTTGCGCTTCATTCTCTTATATGAATCAACATACATATATGGTTGATTCAGCGCATCAAGGAACCCCATAAAAGCTGTCCGCCACGGAAGTCTATCACCATATATCAAACTGGAAAAAGATTCGACAGCGGTCGGAGTGACTTGTTTTACTTTATGCACAAATCTCTCTCTAAAAGGGTAAACCGCTAGCCACGATGAAAGGCGGCACAGGAACATTTCAACAGGTGGACAAACCTCTCCGTCTGGATAATATATCGATCCACTTTTTAAAGCAAGTGTAGGATCGATCAATACACGAACTGCCTCGTGCCACCATGAAGCGTCTCGACGGTCAAAAAGGTTCCCTTCATTTTTGTGGACGTACCAATATTTGTTGGTACTTGCATCTCTGACTATAGATGCATAAAAACGAGGACTGCTTTCTATTTGCGCCGCAAGTGCTGATGTTTGCGCAACTAATAATCCATCCCAGTCTTCTTTTCTGGCATCCTCTGCATTGCCAATCTTCAAACATTCTCCTACGGCGGCCTTCCATGATGCGCCATCCGTGAATTCCTGTTTCGCTGATGGCATCTTCTCGCTAATCAGCCTATCAAACCAATCGTACACTTGTCGCCACGAAGTGACACGTTCTTTCCATCCCAAGGTCTTGAACACATTGCGCATTTCTGGGTGTGCCAAAACCTTTACAGATGCATTTGTCAGGAATTGAATCATCTGGAAATAGAATTCTTGCCATCGACGCTTGAACTCCTCATCTGATTCATCAGGAAACCGATCAGGAATTGCCCACTTGTCCACGACTTTCAAAAGTTCGCGACAATCTTCATCTTCCAAGCTGTACTCATTAATTAAGTAGTCTAGCCATGCGGGTGGCTTGTGGTCTGCTTGCTTTATATTTGGGTCGAGTTCCTTTGCATTGATTCCCAGCGCACGAGCAAACGCACACAATCTTTCTGGTGAAATGCCGGATCCACCCTGCTCCAAAAGATATATAAATCCACGGGATACACCAACCCGTTTTGCCAACTCAATCGCAGAAATGCCTAAAGCGGTTCTACGATCATGGATTTTCTTGCCTATTGTGGTTTTCATGGTTGTGTATTATACATTATTTTTTTCGTTTTGTATAGTGCAATTTTCATATTTGCACAGCACGACTTGTGTCTATGTAAAGTAAACTATGGGATGCTTGACAATCACTATGCAAATTTGATATCATACTTCCATCTGAGTGGGAATTAGATTGAGTTCAAGAATCGAGTGATTCTGGGCAATAAACAACCCCGTAAAACAGTAGCCATTCTGGCTGTCCGTCTAATGACGGTTTTTAAGGTGGCGCTAAAATAGTTATGGCAACGGAAATTATAAACGACAGATGCAATGGGTGGGCTGTTATCCACAAGTCCAACCTCATTGATGACGATGGTAGGAACTATCACATCGTCGAAGTTCGAATAGAAAAAGGAACTGACGGAAAAGATCATGTTACCTATGGTGCGGAGGCTACATGCTGTGGTCTAAAACTAAAGCCATCCGTAAACTACGGCAATTTTAGTCGCAAAGAAGACCAGAATTCGTTTAGAGTCAATTTGGCTAAGTGGCAGAACGAAGGCTATGAGCTTTGCGGAAGGTGTGTTGGGCATTTCTACAAAGATCAAGTCTAGAATCAAACAATAGAATAGTATGCACACATACGCCATTCAGAAAGGAGGCATATAAATGGCTACAAATCCACCAGCTGGCGATGGACATCGAAACGGCGCGGTTAGAAACAGAACACAGTTCCAAAATCCTAACAATAGTATTTGGTACAAGCGTGATCCTGATACTGGGCGCATCATGGACGGAAAGTCCGACGGCACTAAGTTCAAAGGTGTACGTAGAGAAAAGTCATGACTACAACAAGGTTGCCAGCCAAGGAATCGGCTGGCAACCTTGTCATTTTCAAAATGACTATTAGTGTTAATAGGTTGATTGTCTTCCAGAGCAAAAGGTTATCGCGGATAAGAAGCGGTGAACGTGCGGCAGATGTGTTGTGGCGTGACAGCATCAGGGAGAATGGGTCGAGTTCGCTTCCTCGCGGCTGGTTTCGGACGTGGCGGAGAAGGCGGGGATGAAGGGCTGGTGCGCGTGTACGATTTGAATGTGTCTTCGCGGGATTTTCTCTGTCCGTGGCGCAATTTTCAGATATTTGCTATAATGCTACCATTGAAGAAGAAGGGGACATTAGCAGGAGAGAACTAGGCAGCAAGAAATGTTATACGAGGATTTTCTCAACGTACCATGAAATCGGAATTCTATTCGAGATATTACAACGACATGCCGAACGACGTGCCGTTCGCTGTGAAGTCGCTTGGCTACAACCACTGTGCCTCTGGATACAGGTTTTCGGAAATGCTCAAGAAACATCCAGAGTCTTACAGGTCAGTGGGCAAGAGTGGAAGGGTTCTCGATACACTTGTTTTGAGCCATGTCACGCGAGGCAGTGGACGCTTCGTCAGTAACGCATCTGGAGAATTGAAGATTCCGAGGAACTCGATAACGATTATCTTCCCAGGTGTGCGGCATTCTTTCCGTTACGACGTAAAGGCTGGATGGGACGGAGAATGGGTGGAGATTGCTGCGGATGCAGCGTTGCCGCTTCTCTACAGGGCCGGCATTTCGCCCAAGTCTCCTAGCCGCTGCTTCAAGGCGCTTCCGGAACTGCTGTTTCGCTTCCACGAACTCTTCGAGGCATCGCGGATAGACAGTTCACAGTCGCGCCTTGTTTGTGCGGCGGCGGCATATCGTGTATTTGTCGAGATACTCTCAGTCTGGCCACATGGGGTGTGTGGTACAGTCGGCGAGCGCGTGATTGGAAAGGTCGATGAATTCACCCGCCATCTTGATGAGTCGTGCGGCTCTACGATGAGCATCGCGGCGGCGGCTCGTGCCGCAGGTGCGAGCGAGACTCATTTACGGCGGCTCTTCAAGGAGCGAACCGGCGTTTCGCCGAAGAAATGGCAGATGAGGAAGCGCATTGACCGAGCGTGTCAGATGCTCGAGACGACAAAGATGAGCATGATGGAGATCGGTGCGGCATGTGGATTTGATTCTCTCTACGCTTTCTCAAGACAGTTTCGCCGTTCGGTTGGACTTACCGCAACCGCCTACAGGGTCGCCAATAGCCGAAAATGATAAATTGATTTTATCATTTTTGCTATTTGCTTTTGCGTCCGCTTATGGGATAATACGCGGCGATATGAGGAGATTGTTTATGCTTTTTGCGACAATGGCGATTGCTGCACTTGCGGCATTCGGAGCTTTTGCATCGAACGGCAAGGTGGAATGCGTCTGTGTCTATTATCCGCACTGGCATCGCTATCCGAAAGGTGATGAATGGTTTGGCGTCGATAATTGGAAGGAGGGGGAATGGGCGTTTGTCAAGGATGCCAAGCCTCGATTCAAGGGCCATAACCAGCCTCTCGTGCCATATACTGGGTATCTTGATGGCGCAAATCCGCAAGACGTAGAGAAGGAAATAGCTCTTGCATCCAATGCCGGAATCGACGTGTTTCTCTATGACTATTACTGGTATGACGGCAAGGTGACGCAGGAGGAGGCAATCGAGCACGGCTTCCTTGGCGCAAAGAATCGCAGTCGCATGAAGTTCGCCATCATGTGGTGCTACCACGACCGCAACAGAGGGTGGCGTCCAGAGGTTGGAAAGCCACGCGAACGCCTAATGTCCCTCGCCCATACGAAAGAGGAGTTCCTTGGTTTGATACGTCATTGTGCGGAGAACTATTTCAACCGCCCCGAATATTGGCGCAAGGACGGTAGGTTGTTCTTCTCTGTGTTCAATGCACTTTACTTTTTCACGGGGCATGGAAAGGATGCGAAGCGCATCAAGGCGGAACTTGACGAAGCGCGAGAGATTGTTCGTGCCGCTGGACTCGGGGAAATCCATTTCAACGCTCAGTGCGTTGGTTCTAGGTTCGCAGACCTTATGTCCGAGTGCGGATTTGACTCGATCACAGACTATAACACGACCGTTGACCATCTTCCAAAGGATGAGATGGCTGCTTTGCGCGAAAAGGGTGTGTTGGAGGTCGATTATCGTCAGTCGTTCCCGACAGTGCGGAAGCGGTGGCGTGATATGTCCGGCAAGAAGCTTCCCTATATTCCCAAC
This sequence comes from uncultured Verrucomicrobiota bacterium, assembly GCA_946631345.1. GTDB lineage: Bacteria > Verrucomicrobiota > Kiritimatiellia > RFP12 > UBA1067 > UBA1731. Next base: position 13,078 of record CAMPAA010000027.1, on the reverse strand, counting down.
GTAACGACAGGTTGGGATGTCACCCCACGCTGTCGTCTTGACGAACCATATCCGTGGCGCAAGTTGGAATATCCATACACGATGACGTTCACGAACAACACGCCGGACGCATTCCGTGAGATTCTTGCTGAGGCCAAAGCGTTTGCGGAGAACGATCCTAAGCGACCCGGTGCTGTTTATGTGAATGGCTGGAACGAATACACCGAGGGAACGTATCTCGTACCGAACGAGTTTGACGCAGACGGTTTTCTGCGGGCTGTAGCGTCTGTCTTTGGACGAAAACCAGCGAACGAATACGTCTATGTCCATCCCTACACCAAACAGCTCTTCACAATCCCCGCAGCGACTTATGAGAATGTCGCATACGGGACGCATCCTAAGCAGAAAGTTGACGTGTTTCTGCCGAAGGGTGGGGTGGGCACGGACGAATCCGCTTCGCCCGTCGTGATGTACATACACGGCGGAGGTTGGAGTGGAGGCGCGATGGAGGATCATGCCATCGGCTCGTCCATCAGGATGCTTCTAGACAAGGGCATCGTCGTCGTAGCGACTGGCTATCGATATCTTCGTGACGTGGACGATGTGAAACCAAAGGTACTTGGATGTATCGGCGATTGCGAATGCGCCGTCAGATTCGTCCAGTCTCATGCCGCCGAATGGAATCTCGATCTCTCGCGCTTAGCACTTGCAGGCGGAAGCGCTGGTGCATGTACTGCGCTCGCCCTTGCACTCAAAGACGACAACGCGCTTGGCATTGCCGCCGTTGCTCCTATCATACCTCAGACGTCTATCGATCCGAAGGAAATGCGCGAGTGGATCCCGAATATCCAGTACGGCGCACACGCCTTCGGTTATAGAAATTTCGACGACTGGCTTGCGCATCGTGATGAGTGTCTTGACATCATTGAGCAGATTTCGCCTGCCGCGCTTCTCAGGAAGATTGACCCTGCACGTGCCCCCCGCATTGTTCAGCACGGACATGCCATGCTGAAGGATGGTGAACTCGCGAGGGATGCGACGCATTCGCCTGTGTTCATGGCGAAGTTCAAGGAGATCGCGGATGCTCGCGGCGTTTCGTGCGAAATCGTTGAAAGCCGCCAACCATGCTTTGGTGCGGTATTCGTTCGCCTTGCGGAAATCCTCACAACCCAACAGAAAGGAATAGACAAATGAAGAAGATTATGTGTGCGTTGCCTGGTGTATTCGTGGTCTTCGCTGCGAATGCGACGGTCTGGCCAGTTGTGAACACCGTTGCGGAGTTCACAAACACCGTCGCAAAGGCGAGCAACGGAGATCGCATTGTCCTCGCCGCAGGCAAGACGTTCGACTTCTCGACGCTCCGCGAATATGCGTCGGGCACCTCCTGGGGCACGATGGGGGCTCCCGACGGCAACGGCAAGTCTTGCGTGTGGTTCGCCAAGTGGCTGGAGATACACGGCGAGGACGGCACGGCCTGGAACGAGAAGACGCCCGCGCAGGAGACGATCGTCGACGGCGGCAATGCCGCGCGCATCTTCTATGGCTATACGGGAAGCGGAAGAAGGTCGAACTTCAAGAATCTGACGTTCAGGAACGGCAGGGCGGAGAGCGGCAAGAACGGAGGTGCGCTGTTCTTCGCGCAGAACGACAATTACGCGTATGCGACGAACTGCGTGTTTCGCGGATGTTCCGCGGATCAGTCAGGCGCGACGCACTGCGTCAGCGCCTATTGCTGCCTGTATGACGGCAACCGGTCGGAGGAGCGCGCCGGTGCGGCGCAGGGCGTCGGCAACGAGTTCGTCAATTGCGTATTCGTCGGGAACCGGGCCGGAGGGACTGCCGCCGGCGCGCTTCGCGAAAACAACCTGACCAAGTCCATCGTCGGCTGCGTCTTTTCAAACAACGTCGCGGAGGCAAGCAAAGGCGGGGCGGTATATGTCAACGCGATCGGCTCTCCGGCGGGAAAGATCGTCGGCTGCCGGTTCGTCGGCAATCGGTCCGGGGCCGAGGGCGGGGCCATCTGCGCCGTCGCGGATGTCGAGGACTGCGTCTTCGAGAACAATGCATCCGAAACCAACGGCGGGGCGATCTGCTCGCCTTCGGACTTCTCTCTGTCCGGCTGCGTCTTCGATGGCAACTGCGCGACCAATCTGGGCGGCGCGGTGTATGCGCCGCGGATGACGGCCGCCGTCCGCTGCGTCTTCACGAACAACATCGCCGGCGCAAGTGGCGGCGGCGTGTACATCAACTCCTATGTCTCGGGAAGCTTCTCGGACTGCACGTTCCACAACAACACCGCCCCCGGCTCCGTCGATGCGGCCAATGCCGGCGCGCAGATACACAACGCGCTGAACCTGGAGAGATGCCGCTTCTCCGGCTGGGGCGACGTCTATGCGCGAAACATGGTCAACTGCGAGTTCGACGGCTGCGTGTACGACTATTTCTACGCCACGCATACGCTTGAGGCGCTGGTGCGCTACGACACGGCGATGGGTGCTGGGCTAATGCGCAACTGCCTGTTCCACGGTTGCCGCGCAACAAGGCTGATTGCCACAGGCGGCGTGCGCATAGACGTGGAGAACTGCACGTTCGCCGACAACGAGACCTCCTACAACACGTTCACCGCATTCCGCAGCGAGTCGCCCGTAGTCGGCAGCACGAATGTCTTTGTCAACTGCATATTCGCGAATTCCGCGCCGGGGCAGGAGATCGCGGCTGCGGCCGGCACGATGGCGTATGACTTCTTTGCGACGGCGTATAAGGCAGACGGACGCAACGTGCTCTCCAACTGCCTGTACTGGGCGGCGGGCGGAGCGGTGCCAACGAGCATCGGCGGATTTGCGGCGGCGAACCTTCTGCTGAAGAGCCCTAAGTTCGCAGGCGCGGATTCGCGCTACCGCAGCGTTCCATATTACACGCCATGCTATTCCTCCGCCGCGCGCAATGCAGGGCTCAACATGGACTGGATGGCGGCGGGAGCGGACCTGGCGGGCAACGGGCGAATCAACGACGGCGCGGTTGACATTGGGTGCTACGAGTCGTATCTGCCGGCTATGGGTTTTGTGCTGTCCGTCCGCTGATTCGTATGAAACGCTTTGCGGGTCTTTGGGTGTTTGCGCTGTTGACTGGCGTTGCATGTGCGGCGGAGGTGTCCTCACACACGCTCAGCGCCGAGTTCGACGAGATGGACAAGGGGAGAATTGTTTCGCTGACGGACTCGAAAGGCAGGTGCTTTGTCTCGCATCGCAATATCTCAGTTCCGCTTTGGACGGTTGAGGCACGTAACGTCGGAAACCTTGAATGGAAGAAGTCTGTCAGCGCGGACATGGCGCAGAAATTCTTCGTCTCGGAGAAGGCAAATGGACTGGAACTTGTCTGGGAGGACATAGGCGCGACTGTTGAACGTGCTGTCGCCTTTTTCTCCACCGCGAAAGGCGATTCCGCGATAAGATGCCGTCTCGTCGTCACCCCGAAAAATGGATGGGCCTTGGTTGAGACGCAGTTCCCGCGATTCGCCATGAATGAATGCCTCGGCTCAACGCCGAAAGACGATGCTGTCGTTATCGGGACGGGGCATGGCGGTGTTGTTCGCTATCCGATGAACCCTCGCCGCGAGTACTGGAAGGATCGCCACATCGGGCATTCTCCAGGCGGACTCGTCGCGCAGTTTGGGTGCTTCTACGACGGCGCTGGCGGACTTTACACGGCGGCGGAGGATGCGGATGGCAACGAAAAGGAACTGCTGATGGATCGTTGGTGGCGTTCGACCGCGCCGGACGGCACGGTGCGTGACGGCGACTTCATCTGCCGATGGAGCCGGTTTGAGTATTCCGAGACGACGGATGCCCAGCCCTACGACATCGTGCTTCGTGCGTTTTCAGCCGAAAATGGTGAGGAGACGACATGGTATGACGCGGCGGATATCTACAAGACGTGGGCGGAAGAACAGTTCTGGTGCCGAAAAAAGTTTCTTGAGAAGACGGAATTTCTCCCGAAGTGGACGCGAGAGGCTCCCGTGATGATGGAGTTTAATCGCGAGTGGTTCGATGACACCACGTTCATGAAAAACTGGCTGAACGGCTATTGGAAAAAGAACTTTCCCGACGCGCCGCTTGTCGTCATACTGATCGGCTGGGAGCAGCACGGCGACTGGATCGCCAACGAGTATTTCCCGCCATATCCTGACGAAAAGGCGTTTGGCGAAATGGTCGCCGCCGTCAGGGATGTCGGCGGACATGTCTGGCCGTGGCCAGGCGGACACCATTGGAACGTCCAGGTCTTGAAGCGCAAGGACGGAACGTTCGAGTTCGACTTCTCAAAGAAGTTTTGGCACGAGATTGCGCCGCATGCGGTTTGTGGACTGGATGGCAAGCCGTTCATCGAAAACCTCGTATGGTTGCGCGGCGGCAACTCGGCGTCGCTTTGTCCCGCCGATCCATGGGTCGTAGATTGGTGGAACAAAGATATCGCCTGCGAACTCGTGAAGCGCGGGGCGGATTTGGTTCAGGCAGATCAAGATGTCGGCGCTAGGATTCCCGATTGCTGGTCGCGGAAGCATGGACACAAACCTGGTCCTGGGGTCTGGCGAATGAAGGCTCAGCGTCATCAGTTCGAGACGATGATAGCGGAGATGAGGCAGATCAACCCATGGGCCATGTTCTCTTTCGAGGAGATGCACGAATTTTTCAACGACATCTATGCCTTTGCCGACTACCGCAATTGCCGATGGCAGCATCCTGAATGGGCGAGTGTCTGGAACTACCTTTATCACGAATACGTTCCGCCGTTTCAGAGCGGACGGGAGATGTATGCTCGCTGGATGTGGCTCGCGTACGCGGCGACGGACGGGCAGATGCCGCGCCTGCCAGTGTTCATGAATTTCTACGGCGGGAAGGCGACGGGTGAGCAGAAAAAGGTTCTTCAGTTCTGCGAACGGTGGATTAGGCTCTATCGAGGCGAGGGTCGCAAGTGGCTTGCGCATGGTCGCGCTCTTCATCCTCCGAAGGTAGAATGCGAATATGTCGCCTACAAGGACAATTTTAGAGGCACTATGATAGAGAACGACAAGCCAACCGTATTTGGAACGGCGTGGGAGGCGGCAGACGGGACACGAGCGCTCGTGTTCGCAAACGCTACGGACAAGGCTCAGGACATTGCCTATCGTTGGGAAGGTAAATGGATGCGCATGACGCTGCCGCCGCATGGGCTGGAATTGATGCCAAAATGAAGAACAAGTGGACATTGCTTGCGTTTCTTTGCGCTACTTTCGTGTTTTATACGATAGATCGGGCGCTCATAGGGGCACTAGCCATCCCGATTCAGGGTGACACGGGAATGAGCGATGTCCAGTTCGGCATTCTGAATTCGGCGGTGTTTTGGGCATATGCAGCTGCGGTTCCCATTGCCGGGTATTTCGGTGATCATTGCAACAAAGGCATTCTGATTGGTGTTGCTTCGGTTGTCTGGAGCGTGATGACGATTCTCGCTGGTACTGCGTGTGGATTCTGGAGCATGTTTCTGCTTGTTGCCTTTGCAATCACTGTACCGCAGACTTTCTATGCTCCTGCAGCGGCTGGGCTGATTGCGCTGCAGCACGACAAGACGCGAGGCATAGCCATGAGTCTGCATCAGGCGGCGTTTTACGTGGGGTGGATGATGTCGGGAATTGCTGTTGCCGTGGTGTTGTCTGTTTGGGGAAGTTGGCGGGCGGCGTATTTTCTCTTTGGAGTTGTCGGACTGGTGTTGGGGGTTGTGTTTTTGCTTGTTGTTCGTGGCGGCGGAATGAAAGGTCGCACTGCCGAAACGACCGGTGGCGGGGTAACTTTTATTGAGTCGCTTCGGGCCTTTTTTTGCTGTCCGAGTGCGGTGCTGGCCGCGTTGGGGCATGTCGCATTTACTTTTGCCACATTTGGATATTGTGCATGGGGTCCCAAGTTTGTCTCAGATAAGTTCGCTGTTTCGCCTGGCGCTGCTAGCTCTGGCGTGATGTTTTGCCATTTCTCTGCTGCCTTTGCCGCGATTCTCGTGGCTGGTTTCGTCACGGATCGTCTAGTCTCGCGCTGGCCAGGATTTCGACTTTCGCTTCAGGTTGGTGCGCTTCTTGCTGCGGCGCCGGCATTTCTTATGTTTGGGCGGAGCGGAACTATTGCTGGGACTTGGTGTGCGGCGGCTTCCCTTGGGATTGCCAAGGGTGCGTTTGAGGCCAATTCCGTCAACTCGGTGTTCGATGTTGTGCAGTCGCGGTTCCATGCGAGTGCTATGGGTTACGTCAATGTGCTTTCCGGTGTGCTTGGCTCCTTCGCGCCGATCTTGCTCGGCTGGATGTCGCAGGGGTCGGGTACTCACGGACTTGAAAATGGCTTTGCCGCCATAGGATGGGTCTTGGTCGCGGCGGCAGTATTGATGGGGATGTCGCTTTTGTTCTCATTCAGAAATGATAGGATAGATAAAGGAGCATGCACGACATGACAAGGAAAGAACCGTTCGAACAACCGTTGGTGAGATTTGATGGTCGCGTTGCCGTTGTCACAGGAGCCTGCGGCAACATAGGTACGGCAATCTGCAAGATGCTTTCGGAGCATGGCGTCAAAGTAGCCGCGACAGATTTGTCGGAAAGCGCATTGGCTGACAGTTTCAAGGCTATGCCGAGCGTTCGCACATATCGGATGGATGTCACGGATGCTGATAATGTTAAGGCTACAGTTGAGGATATTCTAGCTGATTTTGGAAAGATCGACATCCTTGTTAACAACGCCGGAGTTTGGATACATAGAGATGAAAAGGCCCCCCGTCGGATCGAGGATATTCCCGTTACAGAATGGAAGCGTGTCTTCGCCGTCAATGTAGAAGGGACGCTTCACTGTCTTCAGGCGGTTTTACCGCACATGGCCGCAAACGAATACGGGCGAATCATTAATCTTGGTTCCATTGCTGGAGAAGTGGGGCTTCCTGGGCGTGCGGACTACTCGGCGTGTAAGGCGGCAGTCATTGGGCTAACGCGTACACTCGCAATGGAGAATGCCAAACGCGGAATAACGGTTAACTGCGTGTCGCCCGGTTGGATTAATCGCAAGGAGGATGGTGGAGTGCAGCCGTGTGATGGAACGTGGATTGGATGGAGTGGCGATGCCACTGATATTGCACGCGCCGTTGTTTTTCTCGCATCTGATTCGGCGTGGTACATAACCGGCGTTGATGTGCCGGTGGATGGTGGACGTATCCTCGGGCCGCACAATTGCGATATGTGACGGAGCAATGGTATATATGCAGTCTCTTCCGCCAGCCCTGCTAGTCGCGCTCTTCTTTTCTGTTGTGTTCGCCGCCGTGGCGGCGGTTCCGACGCCTGCGGATATGAAGGGTCCGTTTCCTATAATGTCAATCGCCTATAACGAGGATGGCTCGGTAGATTACAAGACGCTAGGAAAAGAGGCGCAGTATGTGGACGACTGCGGATGTCCCGGCGTGATCTGGGGGCAGTCAAACGATGCGGTAGACTTGCTCACGAGGGAGGAAAAGCGGCTCTCGGCAGAGGCCGTCGCCAAGGCCGTGGAAGGGCGGTCTATAGTGCTGGCCATCGGCGTAAACGGAACGAACACGACGGAGATGCTGGAGCTCGCGGCCGAGGCGGAAGATGTCGCCGCACGGCATCCACGCACCAAGATTGCGCTAATAGCCCGCCCGCCGGACGACGTTCGCACTGAGCGCGAACTCGAGGACGCCTGGGACGCCCTTGGCAATGTGGCGAAAAGGCCTGTCATCTTCCAGACTTTCGGAACGCACGAGACCCCTACGCCGTCCGTCGGGATGATGGTGAGGCTTGCGAAGAAGCATCCACTGCAGTTCGGCTACATCAAGGAAGAGGCTGCGGGAGACGAGGCTAACGAACGGATGATCCAAGAAAACGCGGCGAGGCCATTCATTAAGACTGTCATGAGCGGATGGGGCGGTTGGCAGTGGCTCTATCAGCTGCGACAGTGCGGAAGCGAGGGTCTGATAACCGAGCGGTGCGCCTACGCGCCGATTCTTGCTGACATCTGGCGAGCTCATCTTTCCAGCGATCGGGACGGGAGGCTCGCGCAGGGCTATGCAATGTATAGGCTTCTCATAGACCAGCGCAATTTTCCCGGAAAACGTGGACTTCGCGGCTACAATCTCTACATGCTCTGCAAGGCGGGGGTGTTCAAGAACCTTGTCTCGCGCGAATACAAGACGCTCAACGTCACCGATGGCGGCAATTTCGGCGTCGGTCGCGAGTGGAGGCTTTCAACGCTGGAGATACCCGACCGGCAGAAGGAGGAGCTCGACCTTCTCTATGCCGACATGATGAGATTCGTGCGGAATGGAGGTACAACATGGTGACGAGAAGAGGTTTTGTGGGCGGGGCGTTCGCGTTTGGCGCGCTGGGCGGGCCGCGCTTCGTCGCGGCCATGGACGGGACGAAGCCCGTCCCTCCCAATCTGCGATTTGGCGTCGTCAGCGACGTGCATATCGGCAACAGCAAGCCAGACGCCGTCGGACAGGTGGAGAAGGCGTTCCGCTGGTTCACGTCAAGGAATGTGGATGCCGTGCTGTGCCCAGGCGATATCGCGCATTCAGGACTTATAAGCGAGATGGAGAAGTTCGCCGCCATCTGGTACAAGGTGTTTCCTGATGGACGTGCCGCAGACGGACGCAGGGTGGAGCTCATGATCTCCACCGGCAACCATGACGTCGATGCGTGGGGCGGACGGTGGAGGAACTTCACCGAAGGGCAGATGCTCGCCCAGCGGTTCTGCTACGGGGACAACCCGGAAAAGACGTGGCGGCGGCTCTTCGGACAGAAGTGGGAGGTGATCTGGCGGCGAGAGGTCAAGGGGTATGTGTTCATCGGCTCGCAGTGGTCGAGCCTGAAGCCTCCGGTCGAGGAATACTTCCGCGAGCACGCGGACGGGCTGCGCGGCGCAAGGCCGTTCTTCTACTGCCAGCATCAAGCGCCGAAGGGGACTTGCCACGGTTCGTATTCTGCCGCTTTGGAGGGAGATGACAATGGCGAGGCCACTCGGGCGCTCTCGCCGTTTTCCAATGCGGTTGCTGTTTCAGGGCATTCGCACTGTGCCGTTTCCGACGAGCGTACCGTATGGCAGGGCGCGTTTACGTCAATTGGCGCGGGCTGTCTGTGCGAGGGAGCGGGTGGATTTGAGTACGACAACGTGACGGCATACTGGCATCCAAGCTACAGGAAGAAGTTGATGGCTCCGATGAGCGGTTTGCATGCGGGCGGCGGGGACGAGAAGGGCGGATGCTGCGAATTGATCGAGGTATTCGACAGTCATCTGGTTGTCCATAGGCAGTCTGTCGTATTTGATCGTCCCATCGGTCCTGCGTGGGTCGTGCCGCTTCCGGCAAAGGAAGGCGGGCCGTTGGACTTCTCCCGTCAGGCAGCCCATAGAGTTGCGCCGCAGTTTGCGCCGAATGCGAGGATTGCTGCCATGTCTTGCCCGAATGGACATCCGCTTGAGGGTGTCGCGTTCAGGGGGAAGCCATGTGTCCATGTTTCATTCCCCCGCGCCAAGACCGTGGACGGATGTCGCGTGTTTGACTACTTGGTGGAGGCGAAGATGAAGGATGCACGGAATCGCGACATTTCCATCGTGCGCAAAATCATTGCGCCAGGTTTTGCCTATCCGGAGGAGTTCGCCGACTTGCCGGGAGAATGCCTGTTCTCGACGGAGGAGCTGCCGCCCTGCAAAAGCGTTCGCTTTTCCGTCATACCTCGTGACTGCTTCGGAAAGGCCGGAAATCCGTTGTCGCAAGACTGGGAGGGATATTCCACATGAACAACAAATATCGCGTTTGCGGAATAAAGCGGCTGTGGCTCATTTGGGTTGTGGCGCTGAACGCTTTTGCTGAGCTTTCTTGTGCAGCAAGTGACGTTTGGATCGAGGCGGAGGATTTCACGGACAAGGGGGCGTGGGTCGTTGATACGCAGTTCACGCACCTGATGGGCTCGGCCTACTTGATGGCTCCTGGCGTTCTTGCTCCCGTCGGGGCGGCAAGCACGTCATTTAATGTAGGGGATGCCGGCGCATATGCTGTATGGGTGAGGAGTAAAGACTGGGTTCCTGAGTTTCACCCTGGCAAGTTCCGCGTTTCTATTGACGGCAATGGGTGTGGCGGTATTCTTGGCGCATCTGGGAAGAGTGGCTGGGCGTGGGAGCGTGTTGCCGAAGTTGATCTATCATCAGGTGGACACAGGCTGTCTATTGAAGACCTGAGCGGAGCGTTTGCAAGGTGCGATGTCGTCTGGCTGACTACGGATATGAATGCTGTTCCAGATGACGACTATGCGAAGACAGAGGAACTTCGTAGACGCATGTCGCCATGTGGCGATGTGGAAGATGCGGGCGTCTTTGACGTCGTTGTGGTCGGTGCCGGCCCGGCTGGCGTATGTGCTGCCGTGGCGGCGGCGAGAGGTGGGGCCAAGACGGCGCTAGTGCATGACCGTCCTGTTCTTGGAGGGAACTGTTCTGACGAAATCGGCATCAGGACAGACGGGGCGGCGACGTTCCACCATCCTGGCTGGGGCGAACGCGGCATTGTGAAAGAGTGGAATGCGCTGAACGAGAACAAGTCTCGTCGCTGGCTTTCTGCGGCGGCGGCGAAGCTGCTTGGCAATGAGCCGAATGTAAAGGTGTTCTGCAACGAACGGGTCATAGGCGCGGAGGGACGCATATCGGCTGTGCTTTCGCGCAACACCATGACGGGGAAGAGGTCGCGATACAGTGGAAAGATGTTCATCGACTGCACGGGGGACGGATGGCTTGGGTTCTATGCCGGAGCGGAATACCGATATGGGCGCGAGTCGGCGTCAGAATTCGGGGAGCCCATCGACCTCGCCCCGAGCGAGCCGGATGGTCTGACAATGAGCGGATGCCTTACGTACTACAAGTATGAATTCAAGGAGCGTCCTGTCGAATTCCATACGCCGGATTGGGCCGACATTCTGCCGCAGGGATTTACCCGCAGGGTTGAAGGCCTTGATCGTCCATGGTGGTTGGAGCATCCGAACTCGCTGGACGACATGAATAATGGCGAGGAGGCTCGCGATGAACTGATACGCTATGTGTTCGCATACTGGGGATGGCTGAAGAACAAATCGCCACTGAGAGCCAAGGCCGCAAACGCAGTGTTGACGAAAGTTCCGCATATCAACGGCAGGCGCGAATCGCGGAGGCTGGTGGGCGACTACATTCTCACGGCCAATGATCTTATTGAGGGACGGATGTTCGACGATCGTGTGACGTATGGCGGATGGGGGCTTGACGTCCATGACGTCCTTGGGATGCAAAGCCCTGTGTCGAATGGCTGGGGAAAGGGCGCGAAGCCGCGCAACGTCCCAATCTATTCGATTCCGTATAGATGCCTTTATTCGAGGAATATTCCAAACCTTTTTATGGCGGGCAGGAACATATCGGTGACGCATCTTGCGTTGGGTTCTACCAGGGTTGGCGCGACTTGCGCCACCGAAGGACAGGTCGTGGGAACGGCTGCAGCCTTGTGTGTTGCGAGAAACCTGACTCCACGAGAACTCGGCAAGGATATCAGAACGCTGCAAAAACGTCTTCTGTGCGACGGCATGCGCATCCCTATGTGCATAGAACTGATGAATCCCTTTGCGCCCAGCGAACGAATTGCGTTTTTCGGGGATTCGATTACGCATGGAGGCAAATATATTCAGTACATTCAGCTGTGGGAGGGGCTTCGACATCCGGGAAGCGGCGCTTTGTTCATGAACTGCGGTGTCGGCGGCAACACGGCTGGTCAGGCACTTCGACGCTTTGACGCGGATCTTCTGCCGATGAAGCCTGACTGTGTGTTTGTCATGTTTGGCATGAATGACGTTGGGAGAGGCAACTACGCGACGGCAACGCCTACGGAGGAGCAGTCGTCCGCCCGCATGAAGTCGCTTTCCGACTTTGCGCGGAACATGACGACGATTGCAGACAGGCTTGCTTCAGCGAACATATCCACGGCGTTCATGACGCCGACGCCTTACGACCAGTACACCAAGTCGAAGGGTGAGTGTCTTGTCGAATGCAACGAACCAGGTCTTGCGTCTTGCGCCGACATTGTGCGTGACATCGCAGCGAAGAGGGGGCTCGAGCTTGTCGAGCTGCATAGTCCGATGACGGAAATGTTCAAGAGCAATCTGGATTTTCGGTTCTGTCCCGACCGTGTCCATCCTGGCAAGGAGGGGCATCTTGTCATTGCCGCGCAAATACTTAAGTCCCTTGGGGCGTCACCATTGGTCGCACGGGCGGAGGTCGATGCATCGTCCTTGACGGTTCGGGATATGGATAATGCCGATGTGACGGATGTTGTAAGGTCGAAGAATAGTGTATCGTTTACATATGCGCCACGTTCGCTTCCTTTCCCAACACTACCTGAATACATGATCGTAGAGGATAAAGGGTTGTTTCCATTGACCGATACAATCAACCGCGAAGAGATTGCGGTTGTTGGTCTCGAAGCCGGCGAATACGAACTTGTTTTCGACGGAAAGGTCGTCGCCAGATTCTCGGCCGATGAACTTGCGGGAGGCGTCAATGTCGCGACGCTTGACACCGAAAACCAGCGCAGGGCGCAGAAGGCCGCAAGGCCGATGACCGAGCTTGTTGAACTGGTGCGAGTTTTGAGGGACCATCAACTCGTTGTCGGCATGACGAGGAATGCCGGGATTCCCGAATCAGACCATGCTCGTATGGATGGGCATCTAGACAAGTGGCTGGAGAGCACAAAGACGTCGCCTCACTATTCGACATTCTGTGCGTTTGTGGAGGACTATCGCAAAGTTCGTGCAGACAGGGCGGAAATGATGACGCAAGTGGAACGCTTGAGAAAAGCGATGTCGTCCGAGCGTCCGGCATCGGAGCAAGTGGAGGTCCGGCGGCTTGTGGAAAGCCAATTAGAACAGCAAGTTTTGATTTCGGAGCATGATGATATGAATGAGAATGAAGGCCCTTCTATATAAGATGGATGATTGCTTGTCATTAGTTTTGTTGATGATTTCTGCGGCGATTATTCCGCTGTCGGGATTGGCGGCGGATTCGACCAATGCTGT
>CAMPAA010000026.1 GCA_946631345.1 uncultured Verrucomicrobiota bacterium | reverse complement strand
CGTGTAGCGATACACATATACTCGCGCCGCACCGTTCGTGTCGGTGACTACCGTAGAACGCGGGCAGATCGGGTTCTGCTCGGTCAACTCCACGTCGAACGCGACCTTGCTCCAGCCAACATCCACATTACGCGCGATACCCATTATCGATGCGGCTGCGGTGACATTGGATGCCGCACCTACAGAGACAACGAATGTGTTCTTTCCTTCGCGCAGATAGCCATCCGACGGGAACATGAATGTCAACTTGTTGACATTGCGGTTGTCTCCATTCACAACGGAGAAGACTGCGTCTGGACGCTTCAGCTCCTCATCAGTGTAGGCCTGAACAGTCAGGTTTACCCCCGTCAGATCCTTAACACCATTGTAACGCACAATCATCTCAACCTGAGGCACTGGATGATCCTTGTATGCATACACATTTGCATAAACAGGATTGAACACGCGATATTTGATATAACCTGTTCCATAGAAGTCATCGTGCCAAACCAGGTGCTCCTCTTCATTAAACCAATGCCCATATCCAATGATGGTGAAATCAGTTTCCATGAGCTCATAACCATTAGCAGTATTGAGAACCGTATCCAACCGACTTCTGTACCGCTCATAACAAACATAAGTCTGATAAATAACATTTGTCTTGATGGCGCTGGAAGCAGAAACTTCATACCCCATCGCATATTTCGCGCGGATCTCAGCCCAGTTGGACCAGCCGTCCTCATCAGAATCGAGATTAGCATCATAGATGCCAGAATCTGCGCCGACCTCCGAATATTCGCGCTCCAAATGGTCCTCCATGAAGTCATGGTCGGAGAACATCTCACCCAGATATAACTTGCCGACCTTGCGGAAGTAGTCGAACTCCTTGCCATTCGACTTCGGCCGAACGGGGCTGATGTTGTCATCTCCGTCAAAGTCAAACACTTCAGATACCAGATACTCCGCAAAATCGGCGAGGCCGTCCTTGTCAGTATCCACCTGCGCAGAGCCGGATACTCCGTACATCTTCTGCCACCAGTCCGGCACGCCGTCGAAGTTGTCATCGATCACGGATGCATATGCCTCGGCGAAGTCTGCAGCCGATGCAGCAGTCGGGAGAAGCCCCTTTGCCAACGCTCGGAGATAAGCCTCGCGCAGCTCGGCTTCTGTCAGCGTCATTTCGCCATCGGTCTCCCAGAGCTTCTCCGCCCAATCCGGGATGCCATTGCCGTTGGTATCGGCGATCTCGCCCTCTTTAGAGGTCTCGGCCCAGGCATCCATCGCACCGCGACCGTCCCAGAAATCCGTTCCGCGCTTAGCGTACGCGCCGCCGAGCGGCACAAGATCGCTTGTGCCGACAAGCTCGCTGCGCAACTGGAACATCCACTTTGCAGCGATGGAATCGGCGGAAAGCACCGTTCCAAGATAGTTGGACGCGCTGGAGGTGGAATTGGTCGTATTGAGGTTCTCCACCGCAGAAAGAAGGTTCCAGCGGTTGTTGCGCTCGCGGTGGTACAGGAAGTACGGATACGGATTCGCCTCGTTGGGGTAATCGTAGGCGGTAAGCCCCTGCGATGTGGCGGGGATGACACCAGCAATGTTTTCGCTCCAATACTGCGAATCCGGAGACGAACCGTCCATGTACGGCATATGCGCCACCATGTTTCCGATCCACGGAACAACAGCGTAGTTCCAGTACACAGTGCTGTGAAGCGGCGTCCGCGACCACCAGCCCGCCATCAGCGAACCATCAAGCGTACGTCCATTCGGCTTGCGCACGTTGTCAAGCACGTTCGCCTGAAATTCCGAAGGCTCCGTCATCACATTGCATGGCTCTATGCCGCCCGGCAGGTTGACGAAGTTGTAGTGCTGAATCAACTCCGCAGGAAGTGTAAGCCCCGTGATTCCAGAACGACGCACTCCCTGTACCCACTGATCGAATACGCCTGTCTGCTCATCGTTCGACCGCAGCTGCTTAAGGTCATCCATCGTGAAGCGCTTGCGGTAGTTGGTATGTATCTCTTCCGGTGTGCGGGCGCCATCCCAAACGCGCACCTCATCGAGCCAGCCCTTGAAGAAGGATCCCAACTGGCTCCAGTCAGAGTTCTCGTCAAGAGCAAGTGCATTGCCGTCCGTGACGCTGGCGCCGAGAACGGTAGCGCACGGAAGCGCAATGTACCCGAAGTCCATGACTGGCGTGAAATATTCCTGCTGGATACCGTAGATGCCGTTTGCAGGGATAAGGCCGACTCCATTTGCGACAGCTACAGGTGCCACATTTCCGTCAAGGAAGAGCTTTGCGTCCGTTCCGTTGAACGTAAAGGCTATGTGCGTCCATGTTTCGGGCGGAAGCGCCGTAGGTGCAGTCACTAGCACATGGCCCGAATTCGCGGTGGATCCCTCGAACTCGCCGTATGCCCTGCCATCGGCATCCATGCCGATACGGAAGTTGGCGCGAAGCACGGAGGTATTGTTGGAGAGCGTGGAAGGCCCATAGTTGCAGATACGCTCCACGAATACCGCCTCGCGAAGCTCTTCCGGCTTCACCCAGCACTCAACCGTGAACTGCTTGAAGAGATCGGGTTCGGAACTCACCGCGCGGCGGCCCTGACCGTCGCGGGACATCGCGGCGGAGTCTTCTCCCGGGAAGTATAGCGCCTGACGGCGGTTGGGGTCGGCGAAAAGCTGCGGCTCAGACGCCGGCTCCACGCCCAATACCAATTCCTTCGCATCGCTCTTGAAGTCATGGTCTGTATCGTACCCCTCGTTCTCCTCGAAGGAGAACATCCATTCACGCGCTTCGTTGGAAGCGCCCATTGCCCGCAGCCGCCGCCTGAGGGAGATATCGTTCCACGGATACGCAAGCACGTCCGGGTAGAGGATGTTCGGATCGTAGTCTGGCGATTCGCTGATATACGGATCAAACGCATAGTACTGCGACGTGAAGCTCGCGTGATCGGTAGAGGTGGAATCCGTCATCCACAACGGAGTCGGGTCGGTGTGGGTGTTGGTCGGCTTGGCGAGGTTGACCTTGATCGACTCCTCGTCGTTCCTGAGACCGTCGCCGTCGGCATCGCACTCCATCGTGCCGATGGTCCACGGATAGCGCATCGCATCGAACGGCGGCGGCTCATCCATGTTCCAGCCCGTCCAGAAGTTGCTCCAGGCAGTCACTCCGGCGTTGTGAATCTGGGCGATCACATCGTAGCGGGTGTTGACCCATCCGTAGTCGTCGTTGCCAAGCGGATTGGCGATCGTGCCGAGCAGCGGGTTGAGGCCATGGAACAGCTCGTAGTAGTCGTCCATGCCGTCCTCGTCGGTATCCCAGCGGCGCGGATCGGTGCAGGCATAGTGCATGCAGCCGTCCACATAGAAATAGTATTTCCCGATGAGTGGCAATTCCACGATCGGCGGCAACATCACGCGGTAGCCTGCGCCCTCGTAGGCTTCGTAGTTGGCGCAACGCTTGATGCCAGTGGGATTCTGCGCAAGCATGTCCCAGTCGTGCGGAGGCCGCGCAAAGTAGCCCAAGTCGCGGAACTGCCACGTGCCGAGACCCGTGAAGCCGCTTTCCAGGCACTTCTTGTGGAAGAACTCGCCGTCCCATGCGCTGAATGGAATGAACTTCAGGAACTGGCGGCTGTTCGGATCAATGCCCATGAGAGGCGTCTTGTCGTCGTCGTAGCGGAGGTGGCGGAGCGACTGCACAAGGTACTCCTGGCAGTTCACTAGACCGTCGTGGTCGAAGTCGAAACAGGCATCACCCTTCCAGGTGCCGTCCATGCCCCCGCGAATCTCGCTACCGGAGGCGGATACGGCCTTCTGCTTGCCGTCAGCCATCGTGAGAATCTGAAGATCACTGTCGCGCAGGGTGATGTCCTTCTCTGGAGCACCGTCCTTGAACACAATGCCGGCGAACTGGAATTCCCATGCATCAGGCAGGAGATCGCCATCGGTATCGACCGTGCACGGGTTCAGGCCGCCGCCGCGGAAGCAGGTGGTCGAGCCGTCCATGTCGTACTTCTCGGCGAACACATCCTGACCATAGATGAAGGATGTGGCCTTGGATCCGTACCAGTTGTTACCCACATAGAAATCGGTCACAAAACTCCTGCCCTCGGCATGATCCATCACGCCGTCGCCATCCGTATCCATGTCGTAAGGGTTCGTCGGGAAGAACTTGTTCCACCAACCGGATTTACGGCCTGGATGGTTCTTGGTGATCGTGTCGGCCTCTGGGTAGACCAGCTTCGTGGGATCGGAGTAGAGGAAGCGGTTCGTGTAGGCGTTGCAGGAATCTACGCCCGCATACTCCTCGAGAAGGTTCAGTTCGTCGCCGTCCTTTGCCCAACCGTCGCTGAGCTTGCCATCGTCGTAGTTGTTCGGGTCGGCATTGATGTAGAGTTCCCAGCCATCGGGGATGCCGTCCTGATCCGTATCCGCGCCATGGATGTCGTTATCGACCTCAAGCCATGTCCAGTAGGCGAGGATGAGCCTGTTCGTGCTGTTTTCGAACGGCGAGATCTCGTTGCGCTCCGCATACGCCTGACGCACGAACTCCACCGGGAAGTTCGGGTAGGTGGTGGCGAGGCGGAAGTACGGCACGGATGCGTTGGGCGACACCGCAGCGCCAGTCGAGGCCGTCGCATCTGCGCCAATCAGATAGATTTCACCGCCGTTCAGCAGGGATTCCGTCGTGGAGCGCAGACCGTCATCGCCGATTTTGCGCATCTGCTGGCGGTACTGCATCACGAGATACTCGTCGCGGGAGGTGTATGCCACCGTGTTCGTGGCAAGGCCGGTTGCGCCAAGGCCATCGTCGGCCTCCGCGCTGTCGACCTTGCGCCAACGCTGATCGACGTAGCCGTAGTCGTCGATGGTCCAGGCAACGCGCGGGTCGAAACCGTACTGGCTCAGCACCTGGTTGTGAATGAGCGTCAACTTGCGGTTGGTTTCCACCTTCACGAGCTGTGAACGGACGAAACCTTCCGGCAAGGTCACGCCAAACGCGTTGGCCAGCTCCCTATTCGGAGTAACAGGCGCAACGCAATACTGATCCACCGTGAGGGCCGCAGGCACGTACGTTCTGCCGTCACCACCGTAGTTGAAGAGCGGGAGCGCCAGCATCGTGGACTCCTTCTCGAGCGTCTTCGGGCTGGTCCACACGAAACCGCCGGAGTCCTTCATGTACGGCGACACATAAACCTGGTTCATGTTTACAGGTTCGGCGGCTACGGACTTCAGAAGCGTGCCAGCCGGGAACGTACGAGATGCGCCGAGGTAGTCGGTGTCGCCGTATGTGAAGGTATCGAAGCCTGCCGTGTCCTTGGCCAGCTGCAGGAGACCAGAAGCGTACTGAACCACCAGCTTCGGCTGCTCGGCGAACCATATCTTCGCACCGCTGCCGTACACCTCCGCGCCATAGAAGGCGGACATGAGCGGGTATTCGCCCTCCGCATCGGCAGCGGATACGATCTCGGTGCCAGAAGCCAAGGTCACGGGCGTAAGACCCGCAAGATACGTCGTGTCGCCGGAGACGATCGCAGGAAGTGCCTCCAAATCGTCGCTGAGCGCACCAACGGCTGTCTGGGCGGCCACGATGTACAGATTCGTCGCGCCATTGTTGTCAACACCGACCAGGAAGCCGTTGGTCGATACGCCGCTGGTAATCGGCTCAAGCTCAACGGACGGCGAGGTGGCGGTGGGAAGACCGAACATATCACCGTTTGCAAACGTGAACACCGTGAACGTATCAGCCGCGTATTCGCTCAAAGCCATGAAGTCGCGGTCAGGGTTCTCGATTGCGTCAAGCGGGGAGAGCGGATCAAGTCCGTTCATGACCTCCCAGAGGTCGTTCATGCCGTCGCCGTCGGAATCCCAGTCGCAGGGGTTGGTGCCGAGCACGTATTCTTCGAGGTCGGTGAGACCATCCCCGTCGAAGTCGCGGCCGCCAGCCATGGGATTGTGAGGATTGAACGCCTCAACAATCTCGTCAGGCGAGATGCGCGTGCCGGTTGCAGGGGCGGCGATGTCGTAGCGGCGGCCTTCAAGCCTGCCCCACACACCGTTCGTCACCGCACCGATGCGGGCATGGTACCAGAAGAAGTATTCCCAGCCATCGTCGAATCCGTCTCCATCGGTATCGGCCTTCAGCGGGTTCAGGCGCGCGCCAGTGTTCGCATTGATCGCTTCGGGCGTCCAGCGGACGGAAGTCGCCCAGTTGGTTGCGGCGGCGTAATCATCGGCCTCTACCCCAGTAAGCGTGTTGCCGGCGGCAACGAAATCGGCCATGAGAGCATAGGTCTCGGCTTGGCTGAGGTCGTAGTCGGATACGCCCGGCTCGTTTAGGCCAAGGTGACGGTCGGAACCGGCCATGCCAATGCCGCGGATTTCGTAGAGCGCGGTGAACTTCTCGCCCGGTCCCCAGTCGGGAAGCGCCGGCTTGAGCGGGTTGGCCGAGTAGCCCCAGCAGGCGGGCATGAAGTCGTTGTCATCGTTGAAGGAGCTGACATCCGTAAGGTCGGAGGCGGTGGCGGAGCCGCCTTCCTCCCCACCCTCGGTGGATATCGCCTGACCGGTCATGGCCTCGCAAATCGGCTTTGATTCGCCGGAATCCATCGACCAGTCCAACGTGGCGAAGTAGTCCGGTATGCCGTCGCCGTTCATGTCGCCCATGTTGTCGGCCACATACAGCTCCTTGGAGAAGAACGCCTCAAGGTACCTGCCTGCGTACACAGGCCTGGTGTCGTCGCCGGAAAGCTCCGTCGGGAGCGTCAAGGTGTAGCGGGAGAACCTGTTTGCGAAGTTCGGAGACTGCGGACTCACGAGGGCGGAGCCCGTGTAGCTGACGGCCTCCTCCTCCTTCGTCTCGATTATCCATGCGTAGAAGAAGCTGTCGCGGCCATTCCTGTCGGTGTAGGTGTAGCAGTCGTCCGCCGTGAACACCGTGCCCATCGGGAACGAGAAGCCGTAGGGCGTGATAGCGATGTCGCGCCCAGCAGTGCCCGTGACATCGGTCAGAGTGCCGTCATCGGTCTGCCCGTTCTTGTAGCCCCATGCGTAGATGTCAACGTCAATCGCGCCGGCATCGTACGTGTAGCGGTGCATGAAGTCCTCAACCAGAGAGGAGCCACCGTTAGACCACACGCGCCCTTCACCACGACCGTACGCCTGCACGTACTTCTTGGCGATCGGTGAGAGTCCGCCGCCATAGTACGGACCCTGAGGATAGATGTTCGCGCTCTTCGAGGCCGCCACGCGGTAGTACAGCGTGACGGACGACGAACCGCCATCCTTGTCGGTGACAGTAAGCGTGACGCTCTTGGAGCCACCGGACGTGAACATGTTGGTGAACACGCCCGAAGAGACGTCCGAGCCGCGGAACGTAGCAGTGCGGCCTTCGCTCGTCGTCCATTCGATGAGCAGGTCGTCGGTAAGGTCGTAGTTGATGTCGGACACCTTCCACGGAATCGGAATGTTCACGTTTATCGCAGCGCTGTTGGTCTCGCCCGTGAAGATCGGGCGCGTAATCGTCGGGTTCTCGTTCATCACGAACACACGCTCCGTGGCCGGGAGATACACGTCCTTGAGCGCGATGCCGTCCTCGTTTGGCGTTTCGGTAGTCACGGCGGCGGTGATGGTGAATCCGCCGCGCGCGGAGACCGATTCGTCCGTGCCGTCAAGGTCTGCGATGTCGATTCGCTGCCGCGTCTGCCCGGCGCGGAAGTGTACGGAGTTGGTGACGAGGCTGAACACGCCGTCGGCTCCGTTCTGGGCAACCGTCACGGCGACGTCAAGCTCCTTGGTCGCAGCAGTCGAAAGCTCGATGTAGAAGAAGCCCTTGCGGTTCAGCACGTCAGTTTCGTTGAAAGTGTCGGACTCGGGGAACACGATGTTCACGGAAGGCGTGTCGAGCACCGTCACGTGGAACGTGAACGCTGCGGCCTTGCGGAAGTCGCTGGCGGACATGTCCTTGTCGCGCAGCTTGACCGTGCAGTCATAGGTGCCGGCCACCTCGAACACGTTGGTGAGCACGATATCATCGAGCGGTGCCGTCACCGTGCGGGTCACCGCGTTGCCGTTCGGGTCGGAAAAGGTCCACTCGGAGATGACGTTGGCTGTCAGGTCGGCTTCGACATCATCCGCCTCGATCGTGAATATCTTGTTGAGGCCGAGGGATGCCTTGCCCCTGAACGTGTCGCCGTTCACGGTGACGGGAGCGCTGCCACTCATTTTGACCTCGGTCACGGCGGGAGCCTTGTTGTTGATGAAGATTTCGAGATCCTTCGATTCGTATGTACCGATCAGCTCACCCGTGGTGAGCGTGTTGCGCGTGCGGAGCATGATTCCGTAGGTGAGCGGCTGGGTTTCGTCGTTGCCGTCGAGGATGATCATGCGCGCCACGCCGGCGGATTCAGTGTCGCCGCTCCTGATGGCCACGCCCTGCGTGAACTGCTTGCAGGTCACGAGGTTGGATGAGGCTTCATCCAGAGGCACGAGGAACGCATAGAGCGTGCCGTCCTCGTAGCCTTCGGTCAGCTTGAAGCGGATCGAGAGCTCCTCCACATCCTCATCGTAGTTGAGGCTGTCGTCGGGATCCTCCACAACGGCGGTGACCTGTTTGGCTTCGTTCACCTGCACGGTGACCTTGCGCATCTCGGACCACACGCCCGCCGCGTTCTGCACGCGGAAGCGGGAGGTGTAGGAGCCGGAGTTGTACTTCACGGAAACAGCAAGCTCGCCATCCGCATTCGGCGTGACCACAAACGTGTTGGCCGCGCCGGAGCCGGTCTTGTACCACTGCACCGTGTAGGGACTCTGGAGGTCTGTGTAGTCATCGGCAACCGTGATCGAGAAGACGGACTCCACCCCTCCGGCCAGTCCGCTGTACTCATGGCTTTCCTCGGGGTATGTGATTACAGGGGTGGATTTCTTGATGTACAGGATTGCGGACGGGTTTTCGTTGTTGAAATACTCATCGGCGGGCGCAACGGCGGCGGCATTGAACACTATGCCTTTGCCAACGCCGTCAGTGTCATCGTCCGCGCCAAGCGCATACAGGTACAGATCCTTGGAGAGCGTGCCGTTTGCCATCTCGACAGCCGTGAACGTGACGTTCGTCGCTCTCTGCATGAATCCGTTCTCGGAATAGGATGACATTCCGATGTACTTTCCGAGAGGATTAGTGCCGCTGGCCGAAACCATGGAAGGAGTAACAACGACAGTGAAGTCGTTTGAATACGCCTCAGAGAGCGCAACTGTGAGCTTTGCGGCGTAGTCCGTGTAGTTTGAGCCAGCCGTGACGGACTTCGAGGCTGCCTCGTCAATCGTCACGGTTATGTACGGCGGCGGCGGCGCAACGCACATGACGGCCGCCGTCACAAAGTTAGTCACAAGGTCGCCAGAGTCACCATATGTGAATTCCTTGGTCGTGGAGAGGTACACGGTTCCGGTCTTGTTCGTTTCAACGCCCTTCACCTTGAACGAGAAGTCGGTTGCGTCGACACCAGAGGGGATCGTCACCTTGGCGACCTGATAGGTGCCGTCGGTGTCATGCGCAGGCGTGCTGGTGATGGTAACTGTCTCAACCTCGTTTTCCGCAAGCTCGATGGCGTCAAGATCCTTCGTCATCACATACACGGTGCCATTGCCGTTGGTGTTGGCTCCGCCCAAGATATCGACTGTCACCTTCTCGGTGCGGCCCTTGGAAACAGTATAGTCCGTGGCGTGGAAATCGACGGACTTGAGATACAGTCCAGCCTGCTTGAGGTTGACATCGCCCTGGGTCCAGTCCTGTCCCGCGACATAGAGCGGCGGCAGGTCGACGGAACCCATGTTTATGGAGAACTGGCAGTAGTTTGTGGATACGACCGTGTTCCATTCGGCGTCGTCGGAGGTGCCTGCGCGCTCATCCGCGCGCAGTCTCCAAACGCTCGAGGCCGGAATCGTGTTGAAGTAGTAGGTGGCGGACGCTCCGTTGCCCACTTCCTTGCCGGCGGCGTTGGCGAGGGTCATCGGGAGGGCGAGATCGCCAGGCTTGACGGTGTAGGAGCAGACGAGATCGGTGTACCATCCAGCCCAGCTGCCGTCGTCATCCATCGTTACGGCGTACGGATAGCCTATGGTCGCGCCGCGCAGCTGCCCGCTCACATACACGCCGATTTTTGGCGGGTTGGCGAGCCACATCTGCTCCATCACGCCGCTGCCGACGGTAAGTCCGTTGTAGTCCGGCTCCCAGGGGCTCGTGCGCTTGGAGCTGTCGCGCGTATCATAGCTCATGCGGCAGTTCACGTTAAGGAGTCGGATACGGAAGTATGCCGTTTCGCCGGCCGCCTTTGGCGTGGTGTTGACCGGCTGCTTGATGCCGTACTGGTCGCAGGGGTCAATTGATACGATATCCCCAACGCCGTTGTAGGCAAACGCCGTGTTAGCAATAAACGCCATCGCCATTGCGATGAAACCAAGTGCTTTCCTTTTCATATGTGCACCTTTCTTCATTTGTTCAAATTGCCTTTTTTCTGGGCGGCTTCCTTATGGATCCGCGTGCGGATTACGTTCATGGTCGTCTTGCGGAGGCGCCCTGCCTCCTCCAGACACTGAACAAGCTGATTCGTAAGCGCGGCGTACTCCGGCGTACCTGCCGCCCCTTCGCCGAGCTTTGCGAGCTTAACGCGAATGTCAGCCATGCGCGAGGCGACATCCTTCTGTGCGCTGCGCAGCCCGACGAGCCGGTTCGTGTAGGCGGCATCTTCCATGCGAGACGGCACGCCATCATCCGGCTTCTTCTCCTTGGAGCATCCGCAGCCGGAGAAGAGACAGCATAACGCGCCGAGCGCAATTATTGAAAATCTGAATCCCATCAGTCACCGCTCTCCGTTGAAGTGGCCTTGGCGCGCCAGAAGAGCGCACTTCCCGCTGCTTCGGCGTGGAACACTATATCGCCATCCTCGGCTGCCTGCTGAGGGTTATCCTCAACCGTCGCCGCCTTTGTGGCCGTCCATGCATCCGACGTTCCTGCCACGTTCGCGAGGTCATCCGTAGAATAGAGCCAGTACCAGCAATCCTTCACCGCACCGGACACGGTAATCGTCCACGACCCGTCGGAAGCCTGCTCTATGCCGGTGATGGTGATGTCCGCAGGCGTTGGCGGATCGGGATCAACGGGCGTTGGCGGATCAGGATCAACCGGTGTTGGCGGGTCTGGATCAATCGGCGACGGATTGGTCTGCAGTTCCCATGTGAACGTTACCGTGTTGGAGACGCGAAGGTTCAGGTTCGCGAAGCCGATAGGCGGTTCGTAAATCACTCCCGCAACCTTCGCGTATACGCATTTCCACACCCCGCCTGTAGAATCGGTGTACGTTCCGCCCATGAATGTAAATCCGTTGTCGAGCGTCTTGTTCTCTCCCCAGTCGAAGCCGCTTTCAGCAACAGGAAGCGGTGCCTTGCCCGCAAGATCCGCTGGCGAGGACGCAAATACGAGCGTGTTTGTAGTCGAGACCGGTGCGCCGCTCGTGCCGTTTCTGTAGTTTGCCGTCACCGTGACCGGCTCGTTCACGAAGAACGAAACGGCCGTTCCGTTATCGTAAAGCCCAGCATTGCTGCTCTGCCTGTAGTCAACGGTCCCCTGCACAGTCCATTCGCTGAAATGGAAGCTCTTGACCACCGGCTCAGCCGTAATCGTGACGCGGGTATCTGCGGCTACCCATGCATTTGTGGGGGAAATCGCCTTCTTCCAGTCCTCCGCCGACGTGTACGGTCTGTCGAGAGCCGCCGTAACGCGGTAGTGCGAAGCGTCCCAAATCCATGTAAGGGTGTTCGTCATGCCGGCGAAAAGCTGTATTTCAGCCTCCGCGCCCTGTGTGAATCCAGCCTCGACAAGCTCCTCCACCGAGGAGAAATCGTTGGTTGTCCACCCTACGCAGGAGTATATCACGCCCTTCGATTCGTTGGTGTACGTGCCGGGTGCCGAGAACACGGCGAACTCGCCGTTCGTCCACGCATCGGTTATCGTACCGTATCCCGGCACCGCCGTGGCGACCTCGTTGAGGTTTTCATCGGCGACATTCACGCCCCGCACCGTCATCTGAATGTCGGAGCTGCGCCGCAAGTACATGTCGTAGCCGGTCGGAAGAATGGCGTCAAGGCAGTTCGTAACCGCCGCCGTGTCGTCATTGCCGTACGTGTAGATCACCACATTCGTCGCGAGTCCCAGCGTGTTCGTCTCACCGGTGGCGAGATAGTCGATGAAAGTCTCGTACTGGAGCTTGGCGTTGGACGCCTTCCAGCGTTCGTTGGGGACGAAATCCGCAGGGTCGAACACGCCGATGGAGGGGTCTCCATCCGGCTCGTTCGGGTTGGATGAGCTTGTCGAAGTGACCACATAAACGAACTTGTTGGAGAGGTCGGTCACGTCGTCAAGGTAATACAGATAGTCCGTGAGCAGCTTGAAGCGATCGGAGCTGGCGGTGCCGCTCAAGATAAGCAGGGCCTTGCCGTCGCGCTCGGCCACCGCCTTGCCGGATTCCAAGGTCTGCTTCATCGTCATGTTCAGCAGCGGGAAGTAGATTTCGTTGGGGATTGCCGGATCAAGCTTGGCGCGGTCGGCATCCTCGTTGGCGAGCACCGCCGCGTCGAACGGCGTTATCGTGACCGATTTCCCGCGCGGCTCGTACACGAGCGTCTTGTCAGCCAGACCGTACGGCACACGGATGCCGAAGTAGCCGTGCCCGTCCACCTCGACCTTCACTGGCACCCCGTTTGTCTCGTACCCAGGAATTCCGAACTCCACGCCTGGCATATTCGTCTCGCCGTACACCGGCACCACCGCATCGTCCTCATAGCCGAGCATGGTCGTAGCCCCCTGCACCTGGATGTAGTCGGATATCTTCGGCAACTTGTACCAGTTGTCGCCGCTGCCGCCCCAGCCCATGAAAATCCGGCAGAACTCGTCGCCGTCGGCATCGCGTGCATAGCCGCAGGCAACGACCGCATGGCCGGCGCCGGGGCGCTGAATGCCAAGAACCGCCGGAGCTCCGCACCAAAGCTGCGCATACAGCGTCTTGAAGAACTCGCCGCCGTCGCTGCTGGCGGAATTCGAGTACTGTATGTAGCGCGCTGTCTTGAATCCATATGCCTTGAACGCCTTGGTGAGATCGCTCACATAAGCGCCGGACTCCGACCCAGGCCCGTCCGACGCCCATGACATACCGACCAGCACGCCCATGTTGTAGGTGACCTGGCCGAGCAGGCTACGATCCGCATCGGTGAGGTTCCTGTTGCCGTCCGCACCGCCGCACGATTCCGGCAGGGACGCCCAGTCAGGCGCGCCCGCCATCGTGGTGCAGTCGTAGGCATGGCCGTAGAGCTTGCACCCCACCGTGCTCTTCACCGTGCCGGGATCGTTGGTGCAGTTGAAGAACTGGAGAATCGCCGCACCCGCCGTGGCCACGCAGCCGCACACCTCGTTGTTCGGCGTGTGGTAGTTGTACGTGCCGCCGCTCTGGTTCCAGTGCGTGAAGCGACCGTCCTTCCCGAATCCATCAACCACCCTCCGCACGAACGGGCTGCCGTCGCCGCCCTCGAGCGCCGCAGCCTTGAGCGGCAGCGGCGCGCCCGCTGTGGCCACGCCGTACTTCGCCCACTGGGAGTTGGCCCCCGCGATGGAACTTTCAAGCTCCTCGCTCGTCTCGAACGCCTCGGTCGCCGAGCCGCCCTGACCGGCCGAAGCGCGCAGCTGCGGAACTGGATTGTTCGCCGCCTCGCGCTTCGCCAGCACCGCAAGGCGGTTCGACATATCCTTCTTCAGTATCGCAGGAAGCGGATGCCCCTCTGGCAGCGGGCCGTCGTACTTCTCCAGAACGGATACGACGAGGTCGAGGTCGGTATCTGGCGATGCGATCACCGCGCCGCCGTTCGACATGGGGACGATCCAGTACAGCACGGTGCCGTCGTCATCGGAAACGGCCGAAGGCTCGGAGGCTTCGCCAAGACCGGCGAACGCTGCACCATTGGCGGAAGACCAAGCCGTGACGGCCGCACGGACCTGCGCGGACGACACTGGTGCCGCCTGCGCTCCAAGCGCCATCATCGCCGCAATCAATGCGGCGACATGAAGGTTTATATGGCTCTTCATTTCGTTATTTACCTTTCGAGGGCGCACTCCCCCTTAAAAGAACACCCCGTAGTTTACCACTACCCACACCCGAAAGCAAGGGAAATTTATGGAGTATTTTTCCTCCCGTCGCGACATCCATTGTGACAGGCGAAGCGCAGTCGGCGAAACGTCACTTCTCAAAACGGACGGACGCCGCGCGGCCGTGCGCATCGAGACCCTCCACGGCGGCGAACGCCTCGATCGCACCACGCGTCTCCGCGAGGTCTGCGCGCGAGAACGCCACGAAGCTGTGGCGGCGGCGGAAGTCGTCCGGCGTGAGGCCGTTGAACATGTTCGCCGCGCCGCCCGTGGGCAGCACGTGCGACGGCCCCGCGACAAAGTCGCCTGCGGATTCCGGCGTCCACGCGCCCGCGAACACCGCACCCGCCGCGCGCACGCCCTTCATCAGCTTCAGCGCGTCGCGGCACATGATCTCGAAGTGCTCCGGCGCGAAGCGGTTCACGAGCTCCAGCCCCTCGGCGAGGTTCGGCGTGACCGCGAAGAGGATTCCGTCTCGGTCGATCACCCGCTGCACGAGAGCCTGACGCGAAAGCGATGACTGCTGCGCAAGAAGTTCGCTCTTCACCTCCTCCGCGAAGCTGCGCGACTGCGTGACGAGCAGGGACTTCTCCCATCCGCTTCCGTGCTCCGCCTGCGAGAGGAGGTCCGCCGCCACCCACTTCGCGCTCACGGTGCCGTCCGCAAGCACGGCGATCTCGCTCGGCCCCGCCACCTGGTCTATGCCCACGTAGCCGTAAACCTGGCGCTTCGCCGCCGTCACGTATGCGTTGCCCGGCCCCACGATCTTCTGGACCTTACGGCACATCTTCGTGCCGAAGGCCATCATGCCGATCGCCTGTATGCCGCCCACGCGGTACACCTCTGTCGCTCCGGCGAGCTTGAGCGCGTACAGGAGCACCGGGTTCACCGTGCCGACCTTCCCGGCAGGCGTGCAGGCGACAATCTCCTTCACGCCCGCCGCCTTCGCGAGCGTGACGGTGTGTATCGATGTCGAGGCGAGCGGCGCGGTGCCGCCCGGCACGTACACGCCCACGCGATCCATCGGCGAATAGAACTCGCCTTCGCATCCGCCGCGAGGCGTCTTGATCGTCCACGGAGCTCGCAGCGACGCCTTCGAAAAGCGCATCACGCGCGCATGAGCATCCTTCACCGCGCGCTTGAGCGCGGCCGGCACCTCGGCATCGGCCTTCTTCATGTCGGCGGCCGACACGCGGAACGCGCGCGGCGCGAGCTTCGCGCCCTCGAACTTCGCCACGGCCGCCGCCACAGCCGCGTCCCCGCGCGCGCGGATGTCGGCCAGCACCTCTGCAGCCGCCTTCTCAGCCTCGTCCGGAAACGCGCTCCGCGAAAGGAACGCGGTGACGGCGCGGTTCCGCCGTCCCTTTACCGACCAGTCAACTATTCTCAGCATATCTATGTTCTTACCTCGTTGAAACCATGAAACTATCCAAGACACACCTTCGCTCTTTCGAGGGCGGCGCGAAGCTCCGCGTAAGGGAGGTTCCTCGGCGCAACGCCCCTTTTCGCGCAGAGCGCCGCCGCCGTGCCGGCCGCCTCGCCTGTCACGAAGCACGGGCATATGAGCCGGAACGTGTCGCACGTATCCGGCGCACCGAGCATGCGCCCGGCGCACAGCAGATTATCCACACCCTTCGGGAGAAGCTGGCGGTACGGCACGTAGAGCGGAGCCTTGTGCCGCCCGTCCTCGCCGAACACGCCCACAGTGTCCGCAGGGCGCGCGCCCTTCCTGTATTCGGCCCTGTCCACCACCGCCTCCGCAGCGACGAGGCGCGTGACGCGCGGGCCGATCTGCGAGCATGTGTTCGCTATGAACACCTGTTCCCAGCCCGGCTCCTGGCGCATCGCCGCCACATGCTCCCACCATTCCTTGCGGAAGCCTATCTCGGCCGCCGTGAGGTCGCGCACGTCCAGTCCGTTGCCCTTCGGCCCCGTGCCGGTGTTGCCCCACCATGTGGACGGGTTCCCCTCGTTCGACCGCATCGGCCAGCGTCCCGGCTTGGCTTTGCCGTCCGGTCCTTTCGGCGGATGCTTGGCGGTTATGCGGTCCATGTTGCCGAGGCGCACCACGTGGCCGATGCCGTGGGTGATCTGCCGGTAGTCACCGCCGGCGGCGAAGAGCACGTCGCCGTCGCCGGTCGCATCCACCACCTGCTTCGCGAGGATCGCCTGCCTTCCCTGCTTCGACTCGAACACCACCCCCAGCACCTTGCCGCCGTCCTGCACGGTATCCACGCCCCAGCAGTGGAAGAACATGTCGATCTTGGCCTCCTCCACCATGCGGTCCATCAGGTACTTGGCGGCCTCGGGATCAACGGTGGGCTGCCAGTGGAACGACGCGCGGTCGGCGGAGCCGCGGCGCGACTCGAGGTAAGCGTACGGGCCGAGCGCCTTCGCCCTCTCCGCGAACTCGCGCGTGAGGCCGTCCGTCACGAGACGGTACCTGCCATCCTCCTTCACCGACGTGCAGAGCATGATGAGCACCATTCCGTTCGTAAAGAGGCCACCCAGCGAGCCGTAGCGCTCCACGAGCGCGACCTTCGCGCCGTTGCGCGCAGCTGCGACGGCGGCTGCGAAGCCGGCGGGGCCGCCGCCCACCACCACCACGTCGGTCTCGTGGAAGAGCGGGATTTCGCGCGCCGGCTGGAGTATCTTGCCGTCTTTAAGAACGCAGCTCGGCACGTCCTCTATCGTATGCCCGAGAGGGAAGATGTTCTTGCCGAACCACACATTGTCCGGATCGCCCACGGAGCCGGGCGGCAGACGGTTCTTCGAGGCGACGTACTCGTCCGCAAGCGCCGCGCCGCCGAGAAGCCCTGCGCCGCCGAGCCCAAGCCTCTTGAGGAAATCCCTTTTGCTTATCTGCATCGAAAGTCTCCTTTAAAACCGCATTTCGCCAACAAGTTCGCAATTGGCCATCTTGGGCCCGCGATACTGCACAAGTATCAGGTGCAGGGTAGTCCCCTTCGCCAAGGACGGCACCTTCCGATCCTTCGCGTAGCGCTCCATCTGCGCAAGGTACTGCGTCTTGTCCACATAGTAGTACCCCTCGTTTCGGATTCGCCTGAAATCCGAAACGCCGTACGGTATCTGTAGATCCCTCCTCTTCCCTCTCATGCCGCGTATTGTATCACATTTTGGAAGAGACGGGGCCACACTGCCTTGGCACACGAAAGCGGCGGCGGAGCTTCATCGGCGGCGCGGCATGGGCGCACCCGCCCCTCAGCGGATGCTGAAGATCGAGCCGGGTATCGTCCGCACCTCGATGTTGTCCACCAGCACGTTCCCCGCATCCATTCCGGTGATGTCCGGCGTTCCGCGCGCGCCATAGGAGTGTATGTAGAACGCGCCAACGCCCTCCTCGCCCATCTCGTTCAGGAACGGGACGTCCTTCTGCTCCGCCACTAACGAGCCGCTCTCGCTGTCGCATTCGGGATGCGTGGTGCCCATGTCGAACACCTTCAAGGTGTACGTGCCGAGTTCCGGGCGCACCGTTGCGACCATGCGGTACCAGTGGGAAGGGTCTATCTGATCTGCCGTCCCCACGAGGGACGCCCCCTCTCCGCCGAGCGCGAACGCGGCCATGGTCGGGTTGTAGTATGAGCCGTATGCGGTTGACACGGTGTTGCTGATGCCGAACGCCGCCTGCCGCGCCGTGTCGAACACGGATACGCCAATCTCCGTCTGCTCCATGTGCGACGAGCCGAGGGCGAACAGAACGAACCCGTTGTCCCGCCCCCACGCTTCCGGCGGGCGCACGTCTACGCTGAACTTGAACGCGCGCTTCAGGTACTGCCCGAACGTGTTGGAGACCTGGATGCGCGCACCTTCGGCCTCCGACGGCCCGAACGCGAGATACTGGTTGCCGTCGTCATCCCGCACTGTCGCCGTCATGTCGTATCCGGCCGCGCCGGTGACGTTCCGCCGGATCCAGCAGTCCGGACCATCGTCGCGGTCGTACTGGTCCGCGATGTAGCCTGCCGCGCGCGCATAGTCCGCGCCTGTGCTGCGGGTGCGCGAGTCGAACGTGTTGCTGTACACGAGCCTTGCGGTCTCCTCACCTTCTTCGCCCTCGGCCGGCTCTATATGGTAGACGAGGATGTTGTCCACGCAGACCCGCCGGTTGATGTAGCTCGCCGCGTTTGCGTTGCCGTAGCCGTAATACCGCAGATAGAAGCTACCGATGTCGGAAACGCCGGCGGCGAACGGAACGGCGGTTGCCGAATAGATGGCGTCGTTCGTAAGGGCGAAGTCCGGTTTCACGCTCGCCGTGCCGATGGGCGTGATCGTCGCGTCGTAGGTCTTCGTGCCGAGGTCGGCGGTGATGTCATAGCGGTACCATGTGGCTTTCGCCGGTATCGCCGGATCGTCCTCGAACACGAAGCCCGGCTTTTCCGCCGAGACCGACGCGCCCAGGCGGTACGGCACGTCGTTGGTGACCGCCGCGTCGCCCTCCGCCGTCACCGTGCGCAGATACCCTATGCCGGCCGCGAGGTTGGCCGCAAGCTGGTCGCGGTCGGCCGTGTACAGGGCCGAGCTGCCAAGGCCGATCGCCGCCCTGCGCGTGTTGGCGTACCACGTGTTCAGCCCGCCGAGCGGCAGGCGCACGTCGGCGACGAGACGCACCTTGCCGGTGGTGTACGACGCTCCGAGCGTCTGCCCCATCAGGCCCCACGATCCCTGGTTGCCGAATGTCAGCACCGCTCCGCCCGTTCCGCCCTCGTCGTAGGCGTTCCCGCCGTATTCGAGAACCCCGGGATGGCATCCGGCGGGCGATCCGTTCAGGTCTTCATACGGCAGCACTCGCCAGCCGTCGTATCCCGTCGGCTGCACCCGGTCCTGCGGCGACTGGTACGGCGGCAGCAGCCGTTCCTTTTCGAGATCCTTCGCCACCGGATATTCGCACGTGGTCGCCGCGTTCGTCACAACCGTCGCTGGCGAGTAGGATGCCGTTGTTGCACGGCGCGGGGAACTCAATGTGCGGTAGCGGCGCGTAGAGAAGTCGTTCTCGTAGCATACCTCGAAATACTCCGCCCCAGTGTCTTTCCACGAAATGCGGATGTTGTCCACAAGCACCTTGTTCGTGATCGTGAAGCCGGCAAGATTTTGAAAGCTTCCTATCCCGTCTATGCCTATGCCGGATATGCCGCCCTTCTCGCGCCAGAGGTCGGCGAGCGGCATGGTGAGTTCGCCGGCGGCGTTCGTCTCGCAGTTCTGCCAGAGGGCGTTGGTAAAGCGTTTGGGGTTGTCACTGCGGGCGACAAGATTAGCCGAGACCAGTTCCGTTTCGAAGGTTGGGTGCCCAACGGCATTCTTGATCCTGTACACTTCGCCGCCGAAGTGCGCCGTGTCAAGATCGTAGGTGATCACGAAACGGTGCCAATAGTTGAACTCCGTGGCGTAGTTGTTTCCGAGCTGCGTGGTTCCGGTGTTGAGGTTCCGCTTGTCGTAGTACTGCGGATAGGAGCGCGTTCGGTTTTCCTCGTTCGCAATAATGCCGGCGGTGCTGCGTATGCCGAACTTGCCGGGCGTGACCGGCGAATTCGTGATGGATGCATTGGCGAGCTGAGCCTTGTCCCTGTCGCACCAGCTGCCGTTCCAGGCGAGGATGTCCATGTACTTGTCAAATACGGGGAACACGCGCACGTAGGCGTATCCGCCCGCCCAGCTCTCCGGCGCGCGCATATCCACCTGTACCCGCAGCTGCCCGTTGGTGAACTCGTTGTGCAGGGAATTGATCACAACGCCCGCACGCCGCGTAGTGCCTCCGAACAGCCATGAGAAGCACGGATTGTCGCCATCCATCAGCAAACCTGCCGTGAGCTTGAACGCGCCACCCGTTGTAATTTTCGTTTTCTTGTTGTCGTCCAGCTGACTCGCTTTTGTATATACATCATCAAACAGCGTATATGCTTCGTCGTAGTTGAAGAACGGCATGACCCACCCATCGATCGAAGGGCGGCTCGCATAGATGTTGTCGGAGTAGTACGCGCCGCGGTTTGCGAGCTGCTCGTACGTGGCGGCGCCCGTGTCGGTCGTCGGGCGCACGCATATCCCGCCTGTGGTCGTGCGGTACGGCGAAGCCTCATGCCAAACGCCAAGCGCCGGTATCGGCTCCTGCGACGTGCGCGTTGTGAAGTCGTTGCGGTACACAACGGCGCCGCTATCGGCCACGGCGGCAACTGCCGCAGAAAGTGCGGCGACAAACGAAAACACCTTCTTGTCCATGATACAGTTCCCCCTGAAAAAAGAAATCGCCCACAATATATCATAAGTGTTTTTTTTTTGTCAAGGTATTTTGACAGTTTTTCTCTCTGGCGCTGTTCGCAGTTGCGGCCGCGACGGCGCGCAGCCCTCCCAATGAATAAACCCCATTTGTCGCTATTTCTATAGTCTATTGTTTTGC
>CAMPAA010000025.1 GCA_946631345.1 uncultured Verrucomicrobiota bacterium | reverse complement strand
CGACGATTCGGTCGATGGTCTCGGCGGCGCCGGTCGTGTGCAGGGTGCCGAACACAAGGTGGCCCGTCTCTGCGGCGGTGATGGCCGCGCCGATCGTCTCAAGGTCGCGCATTTCGCCCACGAGGATCACGTCGGGGTCCTGACGGAGCGCACGACGGATCGCCTCGGCGAAGCTCGGCACGTCTGCGCCGACCTCGCGCTGGGTGACGAGCGACTTCTGCGAGGTGTGGTAGAATTCGATCGGGTCTTCGATGGTGATGATATGCACGCCGCGCTCCTTGTTGATCACGTCGAGCATCGATGCGAGCGTGGTCGACTTGCCGGAGCCGGTCGGGCCGGTCACGAGGATGAGGCCGCGCGGCTTGAACAGCAGCTCCTTCACGGTGTCAGGCAGGCCGATCTGCTCAAGCGTAAGCAGCGTGGACGGGATCATGCGGAGCACGGAGCCCCAGTTCTTGCGCTCCTTGAACACGCTCACACGGAAGCGGGTGCCATCCTCGTGGGCGATGGCGAAGTCCGCGCCGCCGTTCTGCTCGACCTCGGCCAGCTGTTCATCGGTGCAAATCTGGCGGCAAAGCTCAAACGTGTCCTCTGGCGTGAGAATCTCCTCCGAGATCGGCTGGAGTTCGCCGTGAACGCGCAGCTCCGGCGGCATGTTCGCCCGCACGTGAAGGTCGGACGCCCCGTATTCGATCGTTGCCGCCAGAAGGTCGTTCATCGTTATGTCAGTTGCCATCTTGCTTCTCTCTTTCTGTCTCCAATACGTTCCAATGGCGCACATTATACCACATTCCCGCTCCGCCGCAACGGAATCCGCAACAGTGCCGGGCTGCGTCACATTTCATGGCGTGCGATTTTCCGTTCTTTGCTCAGTTAGCGGAAGATTATTGAAAAACTCAAGAAAGGCGGCCTTGTTCTCATCGCATACCAGCCGTTCCGGATGGAACTGGACGCCGATGGCCGGGTAGTCTTCAGACTCGATGGCCTCCACCACCCCCTCCGGCGAGGTGGCGACAACGCGGAACCCCGGCGCGACATTCTTCACCGCCTGATGGTGAAACGAGTTGACCACCACGTTCGTACATCCGAGAGTCCGCGCGAGACGCGAATCCGGCAGGATTGATATGGAATGGTGCACATTGCGGTGTTGCACCTTCGCTGCCGGGAATTCGCTCGGAAGATCCTGCCAGAGCGTACCGCCGAAGGCAACGTTTATCAGCTGGCATCCCCGGCAGATTCCGATGACCGGAAGCCGATGACGGCGCGCCGCCGCCAGAAGCCTGAAATCGAAATCGTCGCGAACGAGATTCACGGCACCAAGATTCGGGCCCGGCGGCTCACCGTACCGCGCTGGGGAAACATCCTCGCCACCGGTCAGCACCAGCACGTCAAGCCGCTCGACGAGCGCGTCAAACTGACTGTCGCCTCCGTAGCGGGAAATCACCACCGGCAGATGGCCGCCCCGGGCGACCGCATCGGCATAATTCGCCCGGACGGCCACATTGTTCTTGACATCATTGGTTGGGCAAGACTCCGAGATGCCGACGATCAGCGGGCGCCCCGCCGCGGACGCGAAAGCCGATCCTGTCGCGGCAGCAACCGCCAATGCGAAAAACAATCTTCGCCCAAACCTATTCATGCTCATTTGCTTCCTCTTTTCCCCATCACAACCTTCGAGACGGCGAAATGCGCAGCGACCGCCAAGACCACGGCGGCGATCAGCCACACGATGTTGGCGTCGATGAAGTCCTTGCCCCTGTGGACCAGCTCGCCGTAGGTGATGTCGCCCGCCGTGCGGCCGAGCCAGAATCCCGTTCCGGCGAGGACGGCGGTCCAAAGCCCAGCCCCCAGCGCGGTGAACAGCGTGAACGAACCGAGCGGCATCTTGGCTATGCCCGCAGGGATGGAGATCAGCTGGCGGATGGCGGGCAGCAGCCGGCACACGAACGTCCCCACCGCGCCATAGCGGTTGAACAGCTCGGAGGCGCGGTCCAGGGCCGCAGGAGACAGGAAGAACCACTTGCCGTATCGTCGCAGGAACGGTTCGCCAAGCCAGAATGAGAGGAAATAGTTCACGTATGCGCCGGCGAGCGACCCGGCCAGCCCAACCGCGATGGCCAGCGCCAGGTCTGGCGCGGCGGAATGGAGCGAAAGCTCCCCGCGCGCGGCGAGGAACCCGGCAGGGATCATCACAATCTCGCTCGGGAACGGAATGAAAGAGCTCTCCACCGCCATGAACAGGAATATGAGCGCATAGCCCCATACGGGGGCGAGGGCGGCGATCTGGTCGAGATGGGAAGCGAGGGCGTCGAGCATGGTGTCATTCTCCTTGATGGCATGTGAAGCGCACGGCACCCGCCCGGCGTTCGGGCGGCGCGGCCTGCGCGCAGATTTCGGTGGCGTATGGGCAGCGGGGATGGAACGCGCACCCGGTGGGCCAGGCGTTCGGAGGCGGCACGGTGCCGGGTATGTCCGCAAGCGGCGCGTCCATCGGGGCATCCAGCGCGGGCACTGCCTTGAGCAGTCCCTTGGTGTACGGATGGTGCGGAGAGGAAAGCACCTCCTCAACCGGACCGGACTCCACGATCTCGCCCGCGTACATGACGTTGACGGTGTCCATGCGCCCTGCGACAAGCCCGAGGTTGTGGGTTATGAGCAGTACCGCCATGCCCGTCTCCTCCGCAAGAGAGTCGATCAGCTCAAGCACCTCGCGCTGGGTGGTCACATCGAGCGCCGTCGTAGGCTCGTCCGCCACAAGCAGCTCCGGCTTCGCCGCAAGCGCCATGGCGATCATCGCGCGCTGGCACTGTCCGCCGGAGAGGCGGCACGGATACGCATCGTACACGCGCTCCGGATCCTCCAGCCCCGTTCTCCGCAGGAGATCCACGATATCCGCGCGCGTGAGCCCCTTCGCCGCCTCGTGGATCTGGGCGCCGATGCGCATTACGGGGTTCAGCGCGTCCATAGGGTTCTGGAACACGTACGCGAGACGCACCTCCGGGTGGTCCTTCCACAGCGACAGCGCAGTAAGCGACTTGCCGCAGCCTGATTCGCCCACAAGCGCCACGCGCCCGTGGACCGGCACCGTGAAGTTCACGTTCCTGACGGGAACCGCATCTCCGAACGCGATCCGCAGTCCCTTCACCTCGACAAGAATTCCTCCGTCAGACATCATAGCCTCCTCTCTCCGCCACGCCCGGCGAAATAACGCTCGATCTCCTCTAGCGTCCGGCCCTTCGTCTCCGGCAGGAAGAGCGCCACAACCGCGAAATAGACGACAGTGACCGCCGCAAGGGTGAAGAACACGCCCGATTCGCCTGCCGCCTGGCTCCACGGCAGGAACATCTGTGCTATTGCCCAGCTCGTCGCCATATTGCCGAATCCCGCGATCATCATGCCGTTCGCCCGGATCCGGAGCGGCATCAGCTCGGAGTTGGCGAGCCACACGCAAACGCCTGGCCCTACCGCATAGGCGGAGATGAACATGATGAACCCCGCAGTGACGGCACAGCCCGCCGCCAAGCCGGGCGCGAGCCAGCCACGCTCAAGCGCCATGAAAACGCCGCCCACAACCGCCAGACCGGCCGCCGCGCCGGAGGTGCCGATCTTGAGCAGAAACTTTCGGCCGCGCCGGTCGACGAGCGAGATAGCGACGACCGTCATGAGGAAGTTGGCGAACTTGATGGCGGTATCCGCCCAGTTGGCCCTGTCGGCGATAAGCCCAGCCTTCTGGAATAGGACGACAGAGTAGTTTAGCACGGAGTTGATGCCCGTCGCCTGAGTAAGGCTCATCACGAGAAACGCAAGGGCGAACGGCAGCACGTACTTGCGCTGGAGAAGCGTCTCACGCACGCCCTGCGCGGCCGCATCCGCAGAAACGCCCCTGCACTCATCGGCAGCGTTGCGCGCCATGTCCGCAAGAACCGCATCGGCCTTGGCATCGTCATTGTTCATCAGGAGCGAAGCGCGCGCAGCGTCCCTCAGGCCCTTCTTGAACAGCCAGCGCGGCGACTCCTTCAGGCGGAACGACCCGAAGAAGAGGAACACGGTGGGGATGGCCGAGAACCAGAAGATCGCCTGCCAGGCATGGTTTTTCGCCGACAACGGAACGTCCGGCGACTCTGCCGAGCCAAACATCTTCGTCACGGCAAGCCCCACTACTGCTGCCACCACGAGGCCGACAGTCAGCACGAGCTGGATCATCCCAGTCGCCATGCCACGGTGCTTCGCGTCCGCACATTCAGCGAGATACAGAGGCGCCGCCAACCCCACGAGCGCGCAGCCCACGCCCTGCAGAAGCCGTCCGCCGAACATCGGCCAGAACGACCCTGACGACAGGCAGATGAGCGGCACGGCCACACCGAACACCATCGCCGTCAGCCGGAACGCCGCCAGACGGCCAAAGCGCTCCGAGACGAACGCGGCCAGGACGAATCCCGGGATGCCGCCAAGCAACACTGCCGCGACAAGGCTCGCCAGCTGTGATGCCGAAAATGGGCAGGTCGCCTTGATGTACGGAAGCGCGGCGGCGATCAGCCCCACGTCGATCCCGTACAGCAGCCCCGCAAGTCCGCACATCGAAAAGAGATACCTGTCGTACCTCCTCTTCCCTGCCGCATCGCTCATTGTCCGCCCTCCGTTCCGTCAGGAGTGGGGCAGCGCTTGGTTTCTCCACCGCCGAAGAGGAAGGTACTGAGCGCCCGGCGATAGACGGAGTCGGGATCTACAACTTCGCCCCCCAGTTCGGCGTAGATCGCATCGTCCGTCTCCATCCAGCCTCGCGTCCATGAAACCGTGTAGTCGTTCGCGCGGCAGTCCGATCCGAACTGCACGCGGTCGGAGACGTCGTACCCTACCGTGAACAGTTTAGCAAGCGCCTCGCGCCGGTAGATCTGAGGCGTTCCCGGCGTGATGTCGATGTACATCGCGGCGCGCGGCTTCGCGGAGCGCGTGAGCGCGTTCAGAAACTTGCCATAGACGGCAATGCATTCGTCGCACCACGGCCATGAGATGTGCGCCGTGCAGAAACGAAGCCCCTCCACGTCAAGCAGCTCCTCGAAGTTCCCGGGCCGCGTGAACTTGCTGCTTGGCCGTCCATCCCACAGGATGCCGGAATGGAACAGGAGCGGACGCCCCGACCTGGCGATCCGTCCATAGACCGGCAGCGCCCGCTCATCGCCGGGGAAGAATCGGCCCGGGAGGACCTTGAACCCGAAAAATCCCTTCTCCACTGCGAGATCGACAAGATCGGCCGCGCCCGGCGCGACAGGGTTTATCCAGTAGAACGGATAGATCGTCTCGGATGCCGAGGCCCATTCGACAGCGCGGTCCATCGCCGCGGCAGGATCGGGCGGCGCGGAGCCGTCCAAAGGATCCGGGTTCTCGCTCAGGATGACGGCGCCACGCAGCCCCGCCTCAGCAAGCTTCGCGGCGAACCCAACAGGATCTGGCCGACCAGGGTAGATGTGGATGTGGGCGTCATAGCGTCCGGGCGGCAACTCTCCAACGATCTTGTCCATGGCGGTTTTCCCCCTTTCAACTCCTGAAGCGGACGGTGCCGTCGTCATCCACCTTGACCCAGGCGCAGCCGTCGCACGGCTGGATGCCGCGCGTGTATAACGTAACGTAGGCCCGCTCCAGCGAATTCGTCACGGGGTAGTCGCGCGGGTCGCAGCGTTCCCGGCAATATACGAAGAACAGTCCGCTCGGCTCGTCCGGGTTGTACGCGAGCGATGGCAGACGGTCGTAGAGGTCGATCGAACGGGCGATGCGCGTGTCTGGGATGAGTTCCGGCCAATGCTCGTTGAACAGCCAGGAATCGCAGGCGAACGCCTTAGGATAGTGTCCGAACGCACGCTTCCAGAAGGCAACCGCCTCCGCGAAGGAGCGCTTGATGGCGTCCTCGTCGAGTCCGCCCGGTCCACCGGGGAAGTGGAAAGTCGGCACTTCGTCCTCCGGCGAAAGCTGCGCACGGAAGTCCGCCGGCAGGTAATTGGGGACAGGCCCTTTCAGAAACTCCATGCACCCGAACCGGAACAGGAGCCCATCCGCATGCTTCCTGAACCAGAACGTGCGCGTATGCGTGATGCCTGGCACGCCACCATGCCGACGGCGGTAAAGCCCGATCATCGGGCGAAACCAGGAAAACGTCAGCGCAAGATGTTCTGGCGGCAGGTCGAACCGGCGGTGCGTCTCAGCCACCTGCGGCACGCACGCGAGCGCCACCATCATGTTGAACGCGCCGATATCGTCGCCGAGCGCCGTCGACGGGACGGTCGTCCATTTTTCGATGTTCTCCGGCGGATTCTTCTCGAATAGCGCGAACGCCTCGCGCCGAGCTTCCTCCGCAACGACCCTGTCGTCGCGCACGGCCTGCGCCACCCGCCGAAGGCGCGGAATCATGTCATCCGGCCCGCCGACCAGCGCATACCGCCGAAGCAGAACCTCTTCGTCCATGAAGTCACCGTCCATCTTCCCTCCTGTTCCTCGCCGAAATCCGCTCGCCGAGCGATGTGCGTCGTCCACGTACTGTGTTTGTCTCAATTGCCTTTTCAGCAGCCCAGCGCGAACCTACAACCAGCACAAGCCGCTTGCCGCGCGTAATCGCCGTGTAAAGCAGGTTGCGCTGGAGCAGCAGATAGTGCTGGTTGTGCAGCAGCACGATTACGGCGGGATATTCGCTGCCCTGCGACTTGTGGATTGTGGTCGCGTAGGCGAGCGACAGCTCGTCCAGATCGCCGGATGCGTACTCGACAGGCTTTCCGTCAAAGGTCACCACAAGCCGGCGCTCCGACGGGTACGCCTCGGCCACGAAGCCGACATCGCCGTTGAATACGTCCTTGTCGTAGTTGTTCCTGAGTTGCATCACGCGGTCGCCGCGGCGGAACAGCGTTGCGCCGCGCTGGACGGCCGGCCCTTCCGGGTTTAGCCTCTGCTGGAGAAGCGCGTTCAGGTTCTCGGTGCCAAGCGCGTTGCGGCGCATGGGCGAGAGCACCTGCACGTCGGCCATCGGATCCATGCGGAACTTGCGCGGGATGCGCGTGGTCATGAAATCGAGCACCACGGAGAGCGTGCGCTCTGGACTGGCCTGCGGTATGAAGTAGAAGTCGCTCTCCTCGCCGGACGGCGGCAGCTCGAACCCGAGACCCTCGTTCACGCGGTGGGCGTTGCGCACGATGAGACCGGAGTTGGCCTGCCGGAATATCTCCGTGAGCCGTGAACAGGCGATCGCGCCAGAGGAGATGAGGTCGTGGAGCACATTCCCAGGCCCTACGCTCGGCAGCTGGTCGGTATCGCCCACGATGATCAACGTGGCCGTGGCCGGAAGCGCGTCCATGAGGCTGTCCATGAGACGGATGTCCACCATGGACGTCTCGTCGAACACGAACACGTCTCCGGGAAGAGGGTTGTCGGAGTCGAACGAGAAACGGCGTGTCTGCGGATTGTACTTCAGAAGACGGTGGACGGTCTGCGACGGCACGCCCGTGGATTCGGAAAGGCGCTTCGCCGCCCGTCCCGTGGGAGCGGCGGTCTGCACGTGGATGAGAGGCTTGCCTCCCGCGCCGCGGCGCGCCCCGTAGATTTCGACGAGTGCGCGTATGATGGTGGTCTTGCCCACGCCGGGGCCGCCGGTTATGAGGCTAACCTTGTTCAGCAGCGAGGTGCGCACCGCCTGCTCCTGCGCCGGCGCGAAGCGGAAGCCTGACTTCCTCTCCCACCATGAGATGGCGCGGTCGGCGTCTATCGGGTCGAACGAACGCCTGGCGGCAAGCAGTCGAAGCATCTTGCCGGCCACGCGGCGCTCCGCCCAGTACAGCTCAGTGAGATACACGCGGCGCATGCCGGCCTCCGCATCGTTCGACGGCGCGTCGGCAGCGACAGGTTCGCCCTCCCGCTCCACGACCACTCGCCCGTCCGCCATCTCCTGTTTGAGCGCTTCCGAAAGCCGCTCCACCGGGATGTCCACAAGCTCCTGTGCCCGCAGCAGAAGCTCTGGCTCGGCGGTCCAGCAGTGCCCGCCCTCGTCCGCCTCGGTCTGGAGCGTATGGATGATTGCCGCCCGCGCGCGTTCCGGCGCATCCTTCGCCATCCCCACCGACATCGCGATCTTGTCGGCCGTGGAGAACCCGATGCCCCAG
Source organism: uncultured Verrucomicrobiota bacterium (assembly GCA_946631345.1). Classification (GTDB taxonomy): domain Bacteria; phylum Verrucomicrobiota; class Kiritimatiellia; order RFP12; family UBA1067; genus UBA1731. The sequence continues at coordinate 12,478 of CAMPAA010000025.1, read as the reverse complement.
ATGTCCCGGCAGAGCCTGTACGGATCCGACTTGATGATGGCGATGGAGTCCGGCCCGTAGCGGCGGTAAATCTTCACGGTCTTCGCCACCGAGATGCCGTAGCCCTGCGTGAAGATCATCACCTCGCGCGTGCCGCGCTCAGCCTCCCAGCTCTTCTTGATGCGGGCGATCCTCAACGTTCCGATGCCCGGCACCTCGCGCAGCCGACCGGAATGGTGGTCGAGCACCTCTATCGTGTCCGCCCCGAAGCGGGCAACGATGCGCTTGGCGTATTCGGGGCCGATGCCCTTTATCAGCCCGGAGGCGAGATAGCGTTCGATGCCGGCGACGGAACGCGGCGTGGCGCAGACTATCTCCTTCGCCTTGAACTGGCGGCCGTGCACCCTGTCTGTCACCCACTCGCCTACGGCGTGGAGATCCTCGCCCTCCCATACCGCGCCGCACGTACCGACCACGATGGATTCCGAGCCCTTGAGCGCAAACGCACCGTCGCCGCCGCCCGCGACGCGCAGCACGGAGTACCCGGTCTCGTCGTTGCGGAATACGATGCCGGTCACGGTGCCGTCGAGCGTATCATTTGGAGCGTCGGCCATCGGTGTCCTTCCTCGTCAAACCGCCGCCCCCTACGAAAGGCTATCGCGCACCTCTGGAATGCCGCGCACGCGACGATAGTTCTTGACGAGGGTCAGGACGGTGAAATAGGCGGCAGGGGTGGCCACCGCCGCCAGCATCAGCCCGCCCGCGAAGAACGAGGCGACAAGATGGCCGGAAAGCTGCGACAGCGAGCTCCAGTCCTGCTGCGTGAGCACGTCCTTGAGCGCATCTGAGATGGCTTCCCAAGAAATGTCCCTCCCGAGCAGGCGGCTCCCCGCCCAGCATTGCGCCGGATAGAGGAAAATGATCGATAGCGGGTTGGAGATCAGGGTGCCGGTGAGCGCGCCTATCTTCGATCCCTTCAGAAAGAACGAAAGCGGAAGCGCGATGTATACCTGCACGCCGAACGGGATGACGCTTCCCACGAACACGCCGAGCGCCCATCCGCGCGCAATGAACTCTGCGGATTTGCGCTCCCCGACTATTTTGCCGTAGAGGGAGGAAAGTCTGGCCTTAATCCAGCGCATGGACGAAGAGACCAGACCGCAGCTTCGGCTCAAACCAGGTTGACTTCGGCGGCATAACCTGCCCCGCGTCCGCAATGGACATCATCTCGTCCACGGTGACGCCTTGCATCGAAAACGCCACTGCCGCCTCGTCGGCATCGACCTTCGCCGCCAAAGCCCCCTCGCCGCGGATTCCGCCCATGAACGAAATGCGCGGATCGGTGCGCGGGTCGGCGACCCCCAGCACGGGTGCCAGGAACCGGTCCTGAAGGAACGAGACGTCCAAGGCAGATACGGGATCCGCCCCGGCCGGTATCTCCCACGACAGCTCGTGCCACTCGCCCGCCAGATACATACGGCAATGGCGTGAGCCGCCCGTGAAGACCTCCTTGGCTTTCGCCAGCACCTGTTCGGCGGTCAGCCCATTCAGGTCATGTACAAGCCTGTTGTACGGCAGTATCTTCAGCTGCGAGGCCGGGAACACCACCGCCATGAACCATTTCGACTCGCCTGCGAAACCCTTCTCCCTTGCGTAGCGGCTCGCCGCCGCGCTGCGGTGGTGGCCGTCCGCGATATAGGCGGCAGGGATGTTCGAGAAGAGTTCCTGAAGCTCATCGGCCGTGCATGCCGAACCTGCGGCGATTTTCCACACAGTGTGCTGGATGCCGTCGTCGGCCGTGAAGTCGTAAAGCGGTTCGGTGCGGCAGGCGGCGGTTACAATCTCCGAGATTGCCTTGCCGTAGGCGTTGCCGTCACGATAGGTGAGGAAAGCGGGCCCCGTCTGCGCACCAAGGATGCGGATGTGGTTGGTGCGGTCGTCCTCCTTGTCCTTGCGGGTCTTCTCATGCTGCTTCAGGACGCCCGCAAGGTAGTCCTCCGTGTCGAACACGGCCACGATGCCCGTCTGGGCGCGCCCGTCCATGATCTGACGGTAGGCGTAGAAGGTAGGCTCTCTCTCTTGGACAAGCGTTCCGTCGGCGCGCAGCGCATCGAGCGCCTTGCGGGCCTGGGCATAAGCCTCAGGCGACGAGCAGTCCGTTCCGTCCGGCATGTCGATTTCCGGACGCGACACGTGCAGGAAGCTCTTCGGGTTGCCGGAGGCCAGCGCACGCGCCTCGGCTGTATCCACGACATCGTATGGAACTGCGGCAACCTGCGCCGCAAACTCAGGCGCGGGCCGGACGGCTGCGAACGGGCGGATGTTCATGCGGAACCGCCTCAGAACGCCGGCGAACCGAAGGACTCGAACCCGATGTTGATGATCGGCATGAACGGCCATTCGCCTTCACGGATGACGTTCACGGCGCCGATCTGCACGCCATAGAGCGATTCGCTGCGGTTGATGAGACCGATCTGGAAGCCGGTGACCGCATTGGCGATGTTGATCACGCCGGCCTGAACGCCGCGGATTGACTGCGCCTCGTTCCAGAGGCCAGCCTGAAGGCCAAGCACGTCCGCACGGCCTGCTGTGTTGTAGATGCCGCCCTGGAAGCCAGAGAGCACATCCTCGGCCTCGTTGCGGAGCAGGTTGAGCTGGAAGCCCTCCATGTAGCGGCAGCGGCCGAACACGCCAAGGTCGAAGCCCGTGAGCCCCTCGCACGCACCGTACGGGAGCGTGAGGCGGAAGCCGACCACGTCGATGTTCTTGGTGGAGTTGAAAGCAAGCCAGACCGGCCACGAAGCCTTCTCCACCTTCACCTCGCGCGCAGTCTGCTGGGTGGGCTGGATGTCGGCGGCCTTCTCGCCATCGGACTTTGTGGCTTCCTGGGCCCACGCGCAGGCGGCGGCCATTGTCACTGTAAACAGCACTTTCTTCATGTCGGTATCCTTCTCTCTTTTCTTTGAAGTGGAAAACAGCTGTGTAGTATATGCTATTTCGGCCTTTTGGGCAACGGAAATTTTAGCGCTCCTCACAGATGGCAGATGCGGCCTACGGCAGCCGCGAAGTTTTCGGCACCCTTGAGGATCTCGATGTCAACGCGCAGGTAGTAGCAAGGCACTGGGGTTGTCTTGAGCTGCGGAAAGCGCACGGCGTCCTTCTCGGTCGTTATCAGCGCCTCGGCACCGAGATCGGCGGTGCGGTTCAGGGCGTATATTATCTCGCTCGCGTCGTAGCGGTGGTGGTCTGCGTAGCGTTCGCACCAGATCACGCGCGCGCCGAGCCGCCTTAGCGAATCCTCGAACCCCTGCGGTACCGCTATGCCGGAGAGCGTGGCGAGTGTCTTGCCCTTGAGCCATTCAAGAGGCAGCTCCTCCCGGCTCCATACGTCCTTCAGCAGACGCGGAGCGTGGCGGCACTCGATGATCTCGGCCTTGCTGTTCATCTCGCGGATGTCGGCGATCACCTCGGCAGTGTCTCCATCGGACTTCGTGAGGAATATGACGTCCGCCCGGGATATGTGCTTAGCCGGCTCGCGCAGCACGCCGCGCGGCAGCATATGCCCGTTGCCGAACGGGTTGGTCTTGTCCACGAGAACCACCTCCAGCGAATGCTTGAGACGCTGGTACTGGAATCCGTCGTCGAGGATCAGGGTGTCGCAGCCGAAGTGGCGTATGGCCCAGCGTCCGGCCTTCACGCGGTTGCGGTCCACTATCACGCAAACGCCGGGCAGGTTGTTTGCGAGCATGTACGGCTCGTCGCCGCCGACTGCGGCGTCCAGCAGCACATGGTGGCCGTCCGAAACGACGAGCGGAGGCTCGATCACCTGGGTGAACGCACGCTTCCACCACGGTGCCTCCTTGCGGCGGTATCCGCGCGAGAGTATCGCCACCTTGCGCCCCGCCGCCGTGAGCTCCCTCGCGAACTTCTCGGTGACGGGAGTCTTGCCCGTGCCGCCGGCCGTCACGTTGCCGATTGAGATCACCTGGCAGCCGAGGGGGAACCGGCGCAGGATGCCGAGATCGTAGAACCAGTACCTGACCGCCACAACGAAGCGAAACAGGCACGAGAAAGCGAAAAGCACGGCAAGCAGCGCGCGTATCGGAGCCGGCTGATCCTTGTCGGAGCCAGGCTGCTGGATGATGCGCACAAGGTAACGCTCCAGGCGCTCGATGCCGTTTACCTTCGCCTTCTTCAAAACCGCACCTCTCCGTCGACGATGGTGTGCTGCGGCACAAGGTCTCCGTCGGTCAGGACGAGATCCGCCACCTGCCCCACCGCAATCTCGCCGCGGTCGGAGATTCCAAGCGAGCGACACTGGTTGTAGCCCGCCGCCTTGACCGCCTCCTCCAGCGGCCATCCGGTCACGCGCACGAAGCGGCGGAAACAGTCGCAGTAGAGGGCGACGGAGCCTGCGACGTTGGATACGACGCTCTTCGGGTCGTATGGCACGTCCGCAAGGCGCGCACAGCCGTCCGCCACGCGCACACGCAGCCCACCAAGCGTGTACATGCCGTCGGGGCAGCCGGCCGCGCACATGGCATCGGTGATGACCATAACCCTGTCGGGGCCCTTGGCCTTCGCGATGAGCCTGATCATCGGGTCGGAGAGGTGTACGCCGTCGGTGATGATCTCCGTGAACACGTCATCCGCCAGCAGTCCGCCAGTCACCATCGTGGGCCGCAGGTGGTGGATCGGCATCATGGCGTTGCAGAAATGCGTGAGGTGCGTCATGCCGGCCTCGCGCGCGCGTTCGAAGGTGGCGTAGTCGGCGGCAGAGTGTCCGCCAGACGTGACGATCCCCTTTTCGGCAAGCGCGCGGATGCACGCCTCCGCGCCCTCCAGCTCCGGCGCGAGCGACACCTTCCTCACAGGGGATATCGCGTTGAGGCGCTCCACGAACGCCGCATCCGGCAGCTTCAGGTAGGCTGGGTTCTGCGCACCAGCCATCTCGCCATTGAAAAACGGCCCCTCAAGATGCACGCCAAGACATGTCGCGCCTTCGCCGCGCTCCTTGTAGCGCTCCGCGCATCGGCACATCTCGGCGAGATCCTTCTCCGGGCGCGTAAGACCCGTCGCCAGAAATCCAGTCACGCCGTCGCGCAGCTTGTCGCGCCCGATCACGTCGAACGCCTCGTCCGTCGCGTCGCAGAAGTCATATCCGCTGCGACCGTGAGAATGGATGTCAACGAAGCCGGGCATCAGAATCATGCCCTCGGCATTGATGACCTCGTCGCCCGCCGACGGGAGCGCCGCGCCCACAGCGGCTATGTGCCGCCCCTCGATGCGCACCGCCGCCACGCCGATATCTCGCCCCGGCGTCACCACGCGCGCGTTCAGAATTATTTTCCGGTTTCTCGCCTTTTGCCGATCCACTGTGATTGATTTCCTTTTTGTATATAATTATATCATGTATGGCAAGAGGCGGATTCTCGCAACAGAAAAACTTCGTTGCGCCGCCGCCAGATTGCTCCACCGCACACGACAAATCAAAACTGCTTTGAGCACGGGTCGGGAATGGTGGGCTATAGTGGATTCGAACCACTGACCTCTTCCATGTCAACCGCCGCACAAGCAGAGACATGAACGACTGGCCAAAGACAAACCCGCATTTTTGCGGACTGTCGGCGCGGTTTCGATTCCTGACTATTCCCATTTATTCGCCTTGTGTTGTTTGTTTGTTGTAAGCCCCCGCCGCACCCACGGCGGGGAAATCGTACTGACGCCATTGAACGTTGCCCAGAAACTACTGCTCCACGCCATCTTTCCGCCCTTTGGTTTTGAGTTTCTGCTGTGCCTTGAAAATCATGCCTTGTATTATATCAAAAGTGAGCAATAATGGGTGATGATACATAATGATATGTAATGATATTTTTGTTTAACGCCCCTATTGCGCACGGCGCGGGCATATGGTATAATTCGCGCCGTTTTCGGACAATAGGAAGTGAAGCCCCTACCGAAAGTTAAAAATCGTGGAATAACAAAACCCGATTTGCCCGCCCTCTATGGGTCTATGCATCCACGCATAGGCTTCACCCTATAGGGAGCGGGTTTTATCATGCAAATGGAAGTGAAGCCCCATGAGCAAACAGACAGAGACGCGGAAGCCGACCGCTACACCAAACGGCAAGACGGCGCGGAAAGACGCGCGGACGGCGGGAAAGACCGCGAAGACGAACAACACGCGCATAGACCGCTGGCGCAAACTTGCCGAGGAGCGCATTGCATGGCTGGCGGAATCGCCGGAACTGCCGGGACTGGCAATGCTCCGAACTTGCGCGGAGATCGAGGGAATGACCCCCGCCGACCTCATTGTGGATCGGCTGACCCGCGCACGGGCTGGCGGCAAGATCATCGAGGAACGCCCCGAGGACTGCTGCAGCGCGGAGTTCAATGCGTTCATAGACACGGACTACGAGCGGAATATGTCAACGCGGGCGCGGAACAACCACGAACGCGAGGTAGTGACGTTCATGGTTTGGGACTTCGCACAGGCCTCATGGATTCCGCGAGACCTTGTGAAGCGGTACGGGGTGCAGTTTGTGCGGAACTACTACCGCAAGGGGGACGCAGGACTTTTCGCCGCGTTTCACCGCATGGCGACCGCCGCGCTTTCGGGGCTGGGCGGTGCCAAGACGGCCAAGAAGGAGGTGCGCAATGGCTAAATGCGTCAAGTTTTCGTATGCGGCGAATGCTGTCCTTGCATTTGGCGGCGTTGCGCTTCTTGTCGGCATGGGCGCGGAGTACGCGCCCTTGCAGATAGCCGCGCTTGTTGCGGTGCTTGCCGTGACCGTGACGGCGTTTGCCGTTGCATTGGTTGCGGAGATCGGACACGAACGGCGGCGCAGGGAACGGGGCGCATCAGATTCACCCGCCGAGCGCAAGGCGACCGCCGCGAGACTTGCGGAAGCCGCAAAGGAACTGAAGAAGGGAGCGACGGCCAAGGCATGAGCCGCGAAGCGCACAGGAACGGCGACAGGCGGCCACAGGACGCGCCGCGCCCGTCGAGACGGACAACGAGCCGCCCCGGACGCGGACGCGCCCACGCGCCGTTTTCGCCCCGTTGCGCGGCAAGCCCCCTCCATGCTATAATACGAGCGTTTTTTCGGTGCATAGCCGAACGGGAAGTCGAACACCCGAACCGCGAACCACAAAAAACAATTTGCGCCCTGCGCCATCGGTTTACCCATTCGCGGGTATGTTCGACTCGGTGACGCAGGGTGCTTTTATGGAAGTCGAACACCATGAAAACGAAAGACAAAAAGACGGCGGGAAAGACCGCGACGAAAACCAAGACAATCACACTCCCCGCGCAGACGGTGGAAAAAGCCGCCGCGCAGTCAGGGCGAACTCCTGCCGATGAAGTTGCGAAGTTGTATCAGACCCTAACGGGGCGCAAGACCGAGGCACGGCACATCGGCACGAAGAACGGCGTCGCCACGTTTGAGATCGCGGCACAGGGCGCGGCCACTACCACCAAGGGCAACGGCAAGTGGCGCGAGACGAGGCGCAAGGGCGAACGGGTACTCATTGACCCCGACGGCCACATCTACCACGGCACGGCGCAAGAGGTACGCGGCGCGGCAATGACACCGCGCAGACGCGAACACCTTGCGAACGACATAAAGTGGACGCGGCGAACGGCGAAGCACTACACGCAAGCCGAACTGCTGGGAAAGATCGCCGAGAATCGGCGCGAGGCCATAATGCAGAACGACGGCGACGTGACAGACGGCTACCGGGTGAAGATAAAACAGGAACTCGGCATCGTCGCAACAGCCGCCGCCCGCTACATGGGGCAGACCGTCGAGGAGTTTATCGCCGACGCGGTGGACGCCGCCGTGCGCGGGACGATAGACGTGGTGGAACTTGACGCGGGCAAACCCGGCGTCGGCTTGCCGCTTCGCGCCACGAACGCGCCGCGCTTGACAGGATAAAGCGCGACAAGGCGCGGATGCTTGCCGCAGAGAAGCGCCGACTGGACGCAAAGCAAGCGGCAGAGGCGGCGAGGCTTGCGAAGTCGAAAGGCAGACCCAAGCCCAAGGCAAGGGCGACGGCGTAAGGCGTAAGGCGGCGACGCCCGAAAGGACGCGACCACACAGGCGACAGGAACGAACCCCGGACAGGACAACCGACATGAACGCAAGAGCGACGACACACGGCAAGGCGGCGAGAGCCGCGACGACGACGCACCCGGCAGCGGGCGCGGGCGACGCTTGCCGCAGATCGCCCGGAAGCGTGACAGGCCGTGCCGGGGACGTTCCCGCCGCCGACATTCAGAGAAAGGCGCAGACCATGAAGAAAACAATATCAGCCCAATGGGGACTCGGCGACCCAAACCCGCGAAGCGCAGAGGCGGCGCAAGTGATCGAGAACGCGGCATGGAAGGACGAAGGGCGCGACATTGAGGCCGCTTTCGTTTCGGCGGACGGCGACGCGGCGACATTCTCCGCGACAGATCGAAGCGCGGAATGGGCGAAACTCAAACAGGCCGCAGAAGCCGCAGCGAAGCGCGACGGCGTAAACACAAGGTCGCGCAAGGCCGTCGGCGCGTACATCGAGGCCGCAATGCGCGACTATGCCGAAGCCGCCAGAAACGGCGACGGGCGCGAACTCTTGCCGAACACAGACTGGTGGACACGCGCCGCGAGGCGGCACGGCGACAAGATCGTCGCCGCCATGCTTTACAGGGAAGCCGCAGACGCCATCAATGCAGAGGCGGCGAGAACGTCAGAAGAAGCGGCTGCATGGAGAGAACACCACGAACAAGAGGAGGCCGCGCTTTTCGCCGCCTACGAACGGCGCAAGGCGCAAAAGGCCAACAGACCCGGCAAAGCAACATCCCGACACGCCGGAAAGACAATCGGCGCGGGAAGGATTGTCAAAGGAACATACAGAGGGAAATACTACATACTGCCAGACGGCCAGACAATCGAGGTCGCGGGAGATTCGACACTATACCACATAACAGGCAAGGCGGCATGGGAGACGCTTGACAGACTTCTCGACGCTTTGGAGAAAGACGCGCAAAACGGCTGGGCGGCATGGAGCAAGACAGATCGCGCCCGCTTTTCGGCGGCAAGCGCAAAGGCGTTTGCGAGTAAGTACATCGAGAACGAAAAAAGCAAGGCGGGCATCGGCTGGAACTACGGACACCAACCAAAAGCAAGGCTGAAACCGTAAAAAACAACTTGACACCCCACAACTTGACACCCTAACAGAACACCCGCCATTTTCGGCGGGTGTTTTTGTTTTCACGCCGAAAAACAACTCGACACCCCACGGCGCGACCGTTTTTTCCTTGCCGTAAAAGAGCGATAATTTCCGCGTTTTTCACCCCAAAAGGACATGGAGCGGAAAACGCGGAAACCCCCGACGCGAGACAGGGGAAAGCCAAAGGACAAAACAGATGAACAAACCAGCAAAAGCCATAATCACGGCGGCACTTGCGGCGGCAAGCGCAGCCGACCCCGCTATCACAAAGGAACAGGCGCAAGCGGCAATCGCGGTACTTGACGGAGCCACCGCCGCCGGACTTGCAGACCCTACCCCAATAGGCCGCATTTTGTCGCCACAGGCCGTTGCGGAACTAACGAACCTAACGCCGCGCTCGTTGCGCTCATACGCCCGGCGCGGCGAGATCAAACGCGCCCATTTGGGAAGCGGGAAGCGTTGCTGGGGATATACCGAGGCAAGCGTCCGGGAATTTCTGAAACGCGCCGCGCAAGGCTAACGCCACCGCGCCACGAAAGGAGCCAGACATGGCGAAAACCAACAGAACCGAACAACAGACCGCAAACATCCCGGCCACCACCGCGACACGGGACACACGCCCGGCGGCGAGATAGGAGCGCGAACCATGCCGACGGAGTTTTTGCAAGCATACCTCACCGCGACGGATGAACAACGCACCGCCGCGCTTGACGCGCTGAAAGGCCGCACCGCAGCCGCACAGGGGAAAGCCGCGCCGCTTGACCGTATTCTTTCGCGTGATGAAGTCGCGGACATTCTCAAATGTTCGACAAAGAGCGTCACGCGCTACGGCAAGAAGGGAATAATCCGCCCCATCTATTTCGGCGCGAAGGGTAAGAAGTCGCTCGGATATTCCGAAAGCAGCGTCCGGGCCGCTCTTGAAAAAGCGAACGCAAAGCCCGCCGAAAGCCAAAACCGATAGGAAACCAAATGGAAGACTTCACCCCAACAAACCACCGCCGCCGCAATTCTCGATCACCCCGGACAGACAGGCGCGGCGAAAACAGAGCAGCCGACGGCGGACACAAACCAGACGCGGCAGACAGAAACGAACTGATGCGGAAAACCAAAAACGCCAGAAAGGAAGACTGACATGGACACACCAAAAACCGCTGACCGTTGCGAAAAGTGCGCCCGCTGCTTTTTCGCCATTTCCGAATTTGTGCCAGACCCAAACGCACCGTTCACGGGCGGCAAGAGCAAGCCGCGAATTTCCGGCTACCGTTGCCACATAGGGCGACCGAGTGCGAACGGCTTTCCCATCGTTCGCGGCGATGAGTTTTGCGGAATGTTCACGGACAGGGCGACGCGCAAGCAACCACTCGCACACCTAACCTTGCCGCCATTCGCTCCGACAAACTGCACGGCGTTTCACGTTAGGAAGCCGGAGGACTTCTAATGCAAACACAACCAAGAGGCCGGAGCAGTCTCATTTTGGGAATGACGCCGGGCGGCGATCTATGGAACATCCCCCGCACGTCGGCCCGAAAGTTGCTGAAATTCCCGGAAAATGAGCGGCACAAAATCGTGGTCACCGCCATGCGCTTTTTTGTTTTTGGGAAGCCGGGCGACACGCCCCCCACGCTTTACGGCGAAAAGGAGAACGCCATGCTTCAAGAGATAATAACAGGGAAGCCCCAGATGGAAACGGAGGTCGCTAATGGCCTATAAATCCGAACTGGAGCGTTTCGACATGGAACGCGGCGACGTGCTTCTAATTTCGCGCGAAATGGCGCAAGCAATCGCAGGATTCGGCGCAGACATTGGCGCACCAATCTTTTTCGCGCTGATCGAATGGTTTTCCGGCAAGCCGGGCGACGAAACGCCGAAACTCAAAGACCCACGCGACAGAGGTTTTCTTGCCATGCTTATGGAACACCAAAAGAAATACGCTGCCCGTCGTGCCGACTTTCTGAAATCACAGAGCCAGAAAGGACAGGCAAGCGCGGCGGCGAGAAAGGCAAGGCAACAATCAACCGAAACAAACCACGGTCAACCACAGCCAGCCGTGGTTGCAAAGATAAATAGAAGTGAAGTAGAAGAGGAAAGTACCAAAGGGAAATACTTTCCCTCTTCTACTACTTCCAATCCTCCCAACCAGTTGGGACAAGTTGGCGGAACGCCAACACATGCCGCCGGGGGGCCTTGCGTGACCGCAGCCCCCGGCGGCACACGGACGGCCACCCGCGTTGCATACGTTGAGCCGTTGAGCGGCGACAAGATAGAGGAGCGGACGTTCGCCGAGGCCGATCTGATAGAACGCCCGGTCACGTTCATGCTTGACGCCATAGGCGAAAGCGACGAACTGCAAACACGGAACGCGCTGAAGAAAGCCGTCGAGGAATTAGGCCCGGAGGCATACGCGAGGACGTGCTGGCGTTTTATCGCCGACATGGTACAGACAGAGAACGCCGCCGCCGCCGTGCTTGCGAAATCGCGGGCGAGTCTTGCGAAGCGATACGGCGACGACGGAGAGGCGCGGCTTGTGAAGACGCTCCGGGACATAGTGCAGCACGGCAGCACCAACACAGAAAACGACTGGTTTGTGCAGCCGTGGATGAAATGGCGCGACTTCCAGCCGGGCCGTTTCCTTATGGGCGCACTATCCGAGGCGAAACTTGCCGCCGGAATCCAGACGAAGCGGAAACCGAACGGCAAGCGGAAATGCGGCGAATGACGACGGCCAACCAGACGCGCGGGCGAAATGGGGGCGTAGAGGCCCCCACAAGCCCTTGCAGACAGAGACGGGCAACGAGCCGCCCGGAACGCTTGACGCGCTCACAGGCGATTGTGGACGGCATGGCGGCTATTGTGTACGGTGCAGGGGTGCGCCGGGGACATAGGGGGGAAGGTACTTCCGAAGGGGTGCGGCCCTTCGTGCGCCCTTCGGTCGAGGTACAACGCGTTTTTCGCGTCACGCTTTTTTGCCCGGCCACCACGGAAGGTGAGCGGGGACGCGCCGCAGGGAGAAGCCCGGAAAGAGGCCGGACGCAAGCCGAAAACGAGCCATGAACACGGAAACACGGACATACGGCGAGATCGCCGCAGGGAAAAGCCCGGAAGCCGACGGCGCAAGCCGCCGACGCAATGCCGACGCCGGGCGTTTTGTGCGCAGACGCGCCGGAACGCCTACGCGCCGGGGCGTATCTGGCCGGGGAACGGCAGAGCGCGAGAGACTTGCGCCGCCGTTTTTCGTGTTGCGGACGTTCCCGGCCTGTTTCGAGAACGGGCGCAGCGAGACGGAGCG
>CAMPAA010000024.1 GCA_946631345.1 uncultured Verrucomicrobiota bacterium | reverse complement strand
CAGCGTCTGTGCATCTGTTGTCGTCACCACAGTGCTTGAGCTTACCTGGGTGCCGTCGCTCGCCGCAGTCCACCAGCCCCTGAACTCGTATCCCGTGCGCGTGGGCGTGGGCAGCGTGCCGTATGTCGAATCGTAGGTCACGCTCTTCGATGTCGGCGTAACGCTGCCGCCGTTCGCGTCGAACGTCACGGTGTACTGGTTCGCCGTCCACTTCGAGTACAACGTGCGGGAATAGGCGGCATTTGCCGTGCTGCTCGTGATCTGGGCACCGGTGCCGTTCTCGCCGCTGAACCATCCGCCGAACGTGTAGCCGGTGCGCGTAGGCGACGCCAGCGTGCCGTAGGTTCCACCTTCGGCGTAGGCGTAGACCTTGCCGAACGGCTCGTTCTCCACCTCCGCATACGGGGTGTACTTGAAAAACCTGATGTCGCGGAACGTCACGCTGTCGCCAAGCTCGTACACGCCGAACCGCAGCTGCACCTTGGCAGCGCTCGCGGGAGTGGTGTAGTCGAGAGTGGCCGCCCCTGCGGCTGTCGGCATCCTGGCCCTGTTTTCAAGATATACATTCGAGCTGTCGAAGCAGAACACAGTGAGCACAGCATATCCCGTGATCTTTCCGCTGAGCGTGACGGAAAGACGATATTTCGTGTTCGGCTCGACTGGGAATGTATAGTACCCGTCATTGGCCGAGGCCGTCGTGGACATGGAGTAGCCAGTCCATACGGCACCATCGCCCCTGCTCTCGTTTGTGAGCGTCAAGGTACCGTTGACGACATCCTTCGTCAGCGTGCCGCCCACGGTCTGACAGACGCCGGACTTCGCGTTTCTCGCCCATTCCGCGAAAAGGAACTGGTTGTCGTAGCCGATCTCGTACTGGATGGCCTCCCAATGCGCATACAGCGTCTGTGCATCTGTTGTCGTCACCACAGTGCTTGAGCTTACCTGGGTGCCGCCGCTCGCCGCAGTCCACCAGCCCTTGAACTCGTATCCCGTGCGCGTGGGCGTGGGCAGCGTGCCGTAAGTGGATGCGTAGGTCACGCTCTTCGAGGCCGGCGAAACGCTTCCGCCTGTTCCGTTCACGCTGAACGTCACAGTGTACTGGTTCGCCGTCCACTTCGAGTACAGAGTACGGGAGTAGGCGGCATTTGCCGTACTGCTCATGATCTGGGCACCGGTGCCGTTCTCGCCGCCGAACCATCCGCTGAACGTATAGCCGGTGCGCGTGGGCGACGCCAGCGTGCCATAGGTTCCACCTTCAACATAGGTGTAGACCTTGCCGAACGGCTCGTTAGCCACCTCCACATATGGGGTGTACTTGAAGAATCTTATGGCACTGATCGTCACACTGTCGCCAAACTTGTACACGCCGAACCGCAGCTGCGCCTGAGTGGCGTTCTCAGGAGTGGTATAGTCGAGAATGGCCGTCCCTGCGGCTGTCGCCGTCTTGGACTTGTATTCGAGATAGACGTTTGAGCTGTCGAAGCAGAACACCGTGAGCGCGACATTTCCGGTTATCTTGCCGTCAAGCATGACGGACAGGCGGTATTTCGTGTTCGGCTCAACCGGGAACGTATAATACCCGTCGTTGGCCGAGGCCGTCGTTGACATTGAGTAGCCGGTCCATGCGACGCTGCTACTGTTCTCGTTTGCAAGCGTCAAGGTACCGTTGACGACATCCTTCGTCAGCGTGCCACCAGTTGTCCTGCAGATGCCGGACTTCTCGTTCTTCGCCCATTCCGCGAAAAGGAATTGGTTGTCGTAGCCTATCTCATACTGGTTTGCGGTCCAGTGCGCGTAAAGCGTCTGCGCGGCATTGATCGATACTGTGGTGCTTTCCGTTATCTGTGTGTTGCCGCCCGCCGACGTGAACCATCCGGTGAAGGTATGGCCGGCACGTGTCGGCACAGGCAGGGTTCCGTACGTAGAGGCGTAGGCCACGCTTTTCGACGATGGAGAAACGCTGCCGCCGTTCGCATTGAACGTCACTGTGTAGGTCTTTGCCGTCCATTGCGCCGTAAGCGTCGTAAGATTGTCGCCAGATACGCCTGCGTTAAGGTTGAGGAAGGACACGCTTCCGCTGGAAGCCGTAGGCGTGACTGTGGCCGTGCCCGCAGTCATCCTCACGGCAGTTCCGCTCGCAGGGGAGTATGTGGCGGTCTCTGTGTTGTGTCCGCTCGCCGTCCACCCGGCAAACTCGTATCCGTCGCGGGATGGCGCGCTGACCGCTTTCCACGATCCGTATGTCGCGGTCGTATCCGCACGGGTGCCGCCCCCGTTGAGGTTGAACCTGATCGTATATGTGTTCGCGGTCCAGTGCGCATACAACGTCTGCGAGGACGTAACCGTCACCCTGGTGCTGGACTTGACCTCAGTGCCGCTACTCTCAGCCGTGTACCATCCGTCAAATGTATATCCGGTGCGCGTTGGTGTGGGCAGAGTGCCGTATGTCGAATCGTATGTGACGCTCTTCGACGCGGTCGAAACGCTGCCGCCGTTCGCGTTGAACGTCACAGTGTAGGACTTGGGCGTCCACTTGGCAGCCAAGGCGATCGACTCGCCGTCCGCCGCGACGCCAAGCGCTTCACCCGTGACAGAACCGGTCAGGGCTGAGGTGAACGTACCGTTCGTCCATCCCCCGAACGCATATCCGGCGCGTGTGGGCGTTGGCAAGGCAATGCTGTTGGTGTAGCATACGGATGGCTGCGGCGACACCGACGATCCGCCGTTGCTGTCGAATGAAAGTCCGTACCTGTACCAGCGGAGGTGAAGGAACACATACAACGAGCCAACCCCTTCGTAATTGCTGTCATAGATGAACGTATGGTTGGTGGAGTTGCTGTACTCCCATTCTGCGTCGCGGATCGATACCGTAGACACCCCAGAGCTGTTTACGGCATTTGTCGCAAGTCCCCAGCCCTTCACGGTCTTTCCCGGCGATTTTACTGTAACCCTGTATGTGATGTGCGTATCGGGCGAAAGCACCCACCCTGTACTCGTGGAGGCGGCATTTCCGCTTGCCCTGTAGAATGAGAACCAGTCGTAGTCCGTGCGCATGCGAATTTGCGATTCATCCTCGAAAAAGAACTGCAACCGAGACGTATCTACTATGTACGCCCCGAAAGCGCCTACGGTCGTTGCCGCAGCCACCAGCAAAGTCAATATTCTCTTTCCCATGACGCCTCCTTCCTGCAGCGGCGGCATCGCCGCTCCATCTTATTACAGACTCATTACAGATTCTTCAAATCAAGCGACAGCAGAAACGCAGGGTTGGTCTTGATCTTCTTCATTCCGTTCAGCACGCTCTGCATGGCGCGCTCGGGACCGGTATCGGCCAGCACGCGGCGAAGAGCCCAGGTCTTCTCCAGCTCCATCGGATCGAGCAGCAGATCCTCCTTGCGCGTGCCGGACTTCTCAATGTCTATCGCCGGGAAGATGCGCTTGTCTGCAAGCCCCCTGTCAAGCACCAGTTCCATGTTGCCGGTACCCTTGAACTCCTCAAAGATCACCTCATCCATGCGGGAACCGGTGTCGATCAGCGCAGTGGCGAGAATCGTCAGCGAACCTCCCCCCTCTATGTTGCGCGCCGCCCCGAAGAAACGCTTCGGACGGTGCAGGGCAAGCGCATCCACGCCGCCTGTGAGAATCTTGCCGGAGTGCGGCTGCACGGTGTTGTATGCACGTGCAAGGCGCGTTATGGAGTCCAGCAGGATGATCACGTCGCGCCCGTTCTCAACCTGGCGGCGTGCCATCTCCCCTGTCATCTCGGCAACGTTCACATGATGCTGAGGCTCCTCATCAAAGGTTGAGGAAAGCACCATCGCCTTCGTGTTCCTCTGCATGTCGGTCACTTCCTCAGGGCGCTCGTCGATCAGCAGTATTATGAGCATGGCCTCGGGGTGGTTGGCCGTGATTGCGTTGGCAATCTTCTGCAGAAGAACCGTCTTTCCGACGCGCGGCGGAGCCACTATGATGCCGCGCTGTCCGAATCCGACGGGCGTGAATATGTCCACCACGCGCGTGGAGTATTCTGTGGGCTTTGTCTCCAAGACAATGCGCCGGGTGGGGAAGGTTGGCACAAGGTTCTCGAAGTGGACGATGCGCGCCGCTTCGCTTGGCGTCTTACCGTTCACCGTGACTACGCCGCCAAGTCCGAAATAGCGGTCGCGGTCGCGCGGATCGCGAAGAGGGCCTTCAACCGTGTCGCCGGGGCGTAGCATATGCCGGCGGATCTGCTGCTGCGGCACGAAAACATCCTCCGGACAGGCTAGGAAGTTCGTCTTGGCGCTGCGCAGGTAGCCATACCCTTCCCGCACTATCTCAAGGCAACCGCTCGCCAACACCGCTCCGCCGCGGGCAAGATAACTTCGAATGGCGAAGAATATGATTTCGTGGCGCTTCATCGCGCCAAGATCTTCGGCGTTCGCATCAGGCCACATCCTCTCGATTATGGTCGCATTGTCCCAAGAATGGATGTCGGCCAGCTTGTATTCCGGAAGATCAGGGTTGCGAGGCACCGTCTGCGGTGGAGGCTGACCGACTTGCTGGTTGCCTCCATTCCTGTTGCGGAAGCGTCCACGCTGCTGCCAGCGCTGCTTCTTGGTCAGGTTGCCGCCCTGCATCGGTTGGGGCTGCGACGGATTCGCCGGTGCACCCGAACCTTCCGCCGAAACCTCCGACGACGATACCGCAGCCTCCTTCACGGGCGCGGTCGCATCCTTGACGGGCGCCGTCTGCGCCTCATTTGTTTCTACCTTCTTTTCTGCCTCTTCAGCCATCATTTCTGCCTTTCAGCCATTCAACCAGTTTCTTGGCTTCGTCCATGAGATGTTCGGCCGAGCCGTCGTTCACGATCACATAATCGGAGCGAGCCGCTTTCTCTTCTACGGGAAGCTGCGCGGCGAGTCGCGCTTCAGCCTGTTCCTTCGTGTAGCCGCGTGTGGAGATCATTCTGCCGATCTGAATACTGCGGGGGGAAGAAACGCAGAGAATTATACCATAATCCGCCTCCCAGTGGCATTCAAAAAGCAGAGGAATTATCTCTACGGCGATTTCACCGTTACTGGCGGCGGAAAACGCCTCTAGCCTGTTTCGCACAAGCGGATGTACGCGTGCCTCAAGCTCCCTCCGTTTTGCGGGATCGCGGAATATCTCGTCTGCAATCCGGCGGCGTTCAGGTTCGGGCACAAGCTCATGCACAATGTCGTCGGCATCTATAACTTTCACGCCAAGAGCGACAAGGTACTTCGCCAAAAGCGATTTGCCGCAGGCTATCCCGCCGGTTAGAGCAATTCGTTTCATGGAGAATTTAGATGTAAGGTTGAGGATGGAGTGGTCAGGGTTGAAAGCTTGTGGATGGTAGACGCCTTTGGCCAGAACCGGTCAGGGGCCTCGATGGACGCTTTGAACAGCCGGGCGGCGCGCTCGCGGTCTCCCTCATGCCGAAATGCCGTTCCAAGGGCGTCAAGCATCATACCGCGGCGGTCGCGCCGAACGTCCTGCAGCACTTTGGCACCCAAACGCTTGATCTCATCAAAATCCTCGGCGCGACCGCGCGATGCCAATGCGTAGGCGAGTTTCGCCGTCACATCATCCGCGTCAAAGCCGTCTTTAGGTACCGTATCCGCACAGGCCAATGCCTGTCGGTACATCCGTATGCCGCCGTCAAAATCGTGTTGGCGCGCGCATTTGGCGTCTGCGACGTGCACCATAGCGCGTGGATGTCCCGGATCGCAGAACAGCGCACGCACATGGGCTGTCGCATCGTCGCGCCAATACCCCAGCTGGACAAATGTAACGCATGAAAGAGCGGCTATAATTACCACGGACGCAATCTGAAAAAGCTTAGTATCTCTCACTCCATTCCACCGCCATATCTCAAGTATGTCAACCGCCATGAGGGATAACGCCATCGCAGGGAGATACGAAAAGCGGTCGGCATGGGCTTCGATGCCGAAACCTCCAAGCAGACCAAGCGTTGGCCCAAGGGAAACGATTGCCCAACCAAGGTCAAAAAGAATTTTCCTCGGACCAAACAATGCTTTGACCTTGGTCAAAACGAACGACAGGCAAATCAGCGCAAAAAGCGCCAGCGTGCAGATATTCCATTTCATGCCCAACGGCCAAAATTCCGACACCGCCCGGCAATCGATGTGGAGTCCAAACGGAAGAAATGTAGCCCTGATGTAGAAACCAATCGCAGACAAAGCATTGACAAATCGAACCGCAAAAGGCACGGCATACAACGAAGTCGCGGCCTGGCCAGCCACATGCGTCTGCGAGTAAGCGGCAATCGCCGCCGTAAAGGCCGACATCAGAAAAAGAACGACCAGAACGAAACATTGACAGAAGTTAAACTTCTCTCCGTTGCGGACGGGATCAACTGTCCGCATCCTCCAAGAAACCAGAATTGCAAGGAAAGGGAAGCACATTGCCGTAGGCTTGGATAGACATGCGAGTGCACAAAACACTATAGTTGCACAGCGCAAATCCTTTGCCCAGCATATAATCCCTGAAATGGAGAACAAGGTCCAAAGAAGCTCTTTCCTTCCGGCGATCCAAGCCACCGGCTCTACACGCAACGGATGCAACGCCCAAAGGAGAATGGCGAATGCAATAATGGGAATCCTGATGTTCGGCACTATTGCGCCATTTGCCGTTCCCTGCGTACCTCCAAGCTCAAATAACAGCTTACCGAGCAGCATCGCATTCACGCAATGCAAAAGGATGTTTACAAAATGCATCCACCCTATCAGGGGCATTCCACTCATCCGGCAGAACGACGCGTCGATCATGTATGATGTATACGTGACAGGCATCCAAATGCCGCCATGCCGGATGTTGGCGAACGCCTCTATCACGTTCCCCAACGAGAGTCCTCCCGCAACAAATGGGTTCCGGAACGTATAGGCGGCATCGTCGAGACCGATGAAAGAAAAGGCAACCGCCCTTCCGAAGACCGAAAGGACGGCTATTGCTGCCAAGGCATATATGCCCTTTTTCACATTTCTCCGTCAGTGACGGCTCAGCCCTCCGGCGCAGCCGTTACCTTTGCTTCCTCGGCAGGGGTGTCATCCGCCACACCCATCGAAATCTGCCGCCCCATCGGGTCAACCAGACGTGCCGTCACGAAGATAAGCAGGTTGCGCTTGTTGCTCCATTCCGAACGGCTGCGGAAGAAACGACCGAGCCACGGTATGTCGCCGAGGAACGGAATCTTGTCCTCCATCGACTTGCGCTCCTCGGTTATGAGACCGCCCATAACAACAGTGGCTCCGTTGGCGATGGTGATGTCAGTCTCGATGGAGCGGGTCTTGAAAAACGGCTGCTCCATCGGCGCATCGTAGTAGGAGAGGGTGTTCTCGCCAGAATTGATGGCGTTGATAGAAGTCTGGGCCGAGCTCTTGAGAAGGTTGCGGTAGTCCGCAATCTCCTCTTCGGAGAGAGAACCGCCCAGAGCAAGAACGTTCGCAACAAGGGAGTTCATGATGTTTGCAACGGAATCAAACGCATTGTACTGCGAGTTGGACGACTTCGGGATGCGCATGCCGTAGTTCTTCCAGGTCGGCTCCGAAACGACGCGCGGCTGGAGGTGGAGGTTGATGAGCTGGCCTCCCTGCGACAGCTCAGGCGTCACCTGAAGAATCACGCCCACTTCGCGCATCGTGAAGTTCTCGGGCTCAACGACCGCGAGAATCTCGGAACTGCCGCCCGAAGAGGAGCTGGAGCTTCCGCCGCCGCCGGATGCCGTAAGCTGCACATCGTACTCCGTAGGATAGATGTACTCCGTGACGACCTTCATCGTCGCCTCTTTGCCAGGACCGGTGAGAACCTTTGGCGCGGAGAGCAGATCCGTGTCGCTACGCTGCGAGAGCATATGGAGAATCATCGAGAGATCGGCGTTGCCAAGGAACGCATTAACCCTCATGAACTGATCGTTCGTGGAGTAGCCCTCGCCGGAAATATGGTTAGAGTCAGTTGAGAGATAGCGCATACCAGTCTGGTACGTTGTCGGATCACCAGTGATTCCCACACTACGTCTGCCACCATGATTCCGGGACCAGTTCGCCCCCTGATGCTGCCCAGCCAAAGATGTGGATGTGTACTGCGACGAACGGCTCCAGTTGGAGTTGGGCCCGGTCGATGTCTCAGCAATCGTAGTGCCGCCGACGGAAGACCGCGTGGTCTGGTTCACGGTACTGCCTGTGTCAACCTGACTGCCGTTATAAACGGTATTCTGATTATAGCCGTATGTTGATGTCGCGGTAGTAGCCTCAGAATACCCATACGACGATCCGCTGCCGCGCGAGAAGGAATCCGTGCCAGACTCCGTTCCCCACTTGCCGCCCTTGATGCCGAGCAGTTTCCCGAGCTTGCCGTTCATGCCGAGCGAGTAGTCGGAGTTGAGCAACCATTCAAAGCCTAGCGAGTTGAGATCCTCCTGGGCGACCTCCACAAACCGGGCCTCGATCTCAATCAGCTTCGGCGTAGCGCCGAGCTCGCCGGCGAGCGCCGCCTCGATGACAGCCAGCTGATCCTTAGTGTTCGTGACACGGAGCTTGCCGATCGTCTTGAGATACACGATGCTGGAGCCCTCGGCCCACTTAACGCCCATGAGGGAGAAGAACTTCTTCCAGCTTGCCTCCTGATCGTCGCCAGAACTTTCGTCACTCGACTTGTTGCCGCCACCGAAGCCTCCCTTCATATCCTGCACATCCTCAGCCGCGCCACTCATGCGCTCGGCGAAGTTCTCCGTCACATCGTATGTGCGCGTAACAAGATCCTCGGTGGTCATGCTCTCAGGCATGACCATGACCACAGGCCCCTCCTGAATCTGGAACTTGAACTTGGTCACGCGGCAGACGAGCTTAAGCGCATCCCAGAGCGAAACATTGTTTGCAGCGATAGCCGGGATGAGCGGCATGCCGTCCGGACTGCCCCCGGCCGCCGCGGTGTCGGTGCTGCTTGCGGAGGCGGAGAAATCATTGCCGGAATCCTCTTCAGTCGCCTCACCGCCCTTGGATACAAGCTGCTTGCCAAGGTCAAGAACGAAGTTAAATCCACGCTGATCAATCGGGATGTCGGGACGGTCAAAGTCGCGGGAAGCCTGCTTGAAATACTCCACCGCATCGGCAATCGTCGCCGGGGGACGGAAGGAGATTGACGGGAGGATCATTTCTTTCATGCGCTTCTCAACCATCTGCTCCATGGTACGTTCGGCATCGTTACCGAGTGCAGTACGCGTGGTGCCGCCATCAATGCCCTTGAGCTCAAGCGAGTTCACGGCATAGACAGGTCTCCACGCCGCATTGACGTCCGCAATCATGCCTTCGCGCGTTGCGTGACGTTCCTTGTCGAGAATCACGTCACGACGGCGCTGTATGCGCTGCCGGAGGTCAAGAGCCTCGCGGTTGTATGGGTCGTAACGGATGACCAGCTCGCACTCCTCCAATGCCTTGTCGAGATCCGAAACCGCCAGATACTGGGCACTGCGGCGCAGACGGCGGCGGATTGAATCGCGATCAGCCTTGTACTCCTTGTCGTTGCGACGATGAGAGATCGCCGTCACGTCCTTCTCGTCAGATGATACCGTATCACCATCCAAAGTTTCAATCAGAGCCTGCGCGCGCGGATGGCGAAGCGAACGGGCATCCACCGCATACTGACGCGCCTTGTCGAAATCCCCCTCACGGAATGCCTGGCGACCGGCCTGATAGCGGGCTTCTGCCATGCCCTGCGCACACTCTTTGCGGAGATCGACTGAATCAGCACGATCATTCAGATGCTTGAACGCAAGAGAATACTTCCGATGTGCGGTATCCCAGTCTCTGGCGGACATCGCTTCGCGGGCATCGGTAAGCTCCCGAACCGCCTGCATGTCCATAGCCTCACGGCGCAACGCCTCAGCGGTCATCAGATCGCTGATCAGAGCGGCGTCAGGGTTTGCGGGAACGGCGGCGGGCGTGGCCGCAGGAGTTGCGGTGGCGACGGCGGCTGGCGTAGCCTCGGTGGCAGCAGCGGGAGCAGATGCCTGCTTCTTTTCACCAGGCACACGCGCCAGGTCATCCAGAAAGTTTGCAACCTCTTTTTCGGAAGCACCTTTCTCCGCAACGGCAGGAGCTGCTGGAACAGCAGCGGGGACAGTCTCGGCGGCGGGTGCTGGAACTTCAGCGACCTCCTTCTTCTCCTCGGCAGACTTCTCCTCCGCAACGGAAGGCGCAGCCTCGGCGGCGGGTGCTACCGCAGGTGCCTCGGCGACTTCATCCTTTTTCTCCTCAGCAGGTTTTTCCTCCGCAACGGCAGGAGCTGCCTCGGCGGCGGGTGCGGCCGCAGGCGCCTCAGCGACTTCCTCCTTTTTCTCCTCAGCAGGCTTCACCTCAGCCGATGCGGCCGCAGCAGGCTTCTTGCCGCCATCAGATTCAAGGTCGTTCAGGAGGTTATCGAGATCGTCCTGAGCGAACGCAACCATTGCGCAAACAACCGATGCGCACGCAAAACCTGTCATCAAAAGTCTTTTCATAATCCTCATCTTTCTACTCCTTAAAAAGACAGGGCGGTATGATACAAAATTCCACCCGTCAAATCAAGTCCTTCTTTCTTCACTGTTTTTTGCCGTTGCCAGTAACCGTAACTTCTTTTTTCGCGAGGAGATCAAGCACTGTCACCTCTGGATTCTTCGGATCGTTTCCGAAAGAGACGATCTTGTATTTCCGGGAAAGCAACTCAATCTCATCGCCAACCTTTACCGTGAAACGTTTTTCGCCTCCACGGCGGAACACAAGCGAAACCTGTTTGTCGACCGGCACGCGGCGCTCGTTCACGCAAGCCACGACTTTCTTGCCGTCGCTCTTCCGGACAAGCTCCACCGTTGAAGCATCGACCTTCTTCTTGAGTTTGCCGCGCGAACCTGGCACGACGCGCTCCTCCATCTTCTTGTTGTACTTCACCGCCGTGAATCCGGTCTTGCCGATCTCTTCATCCTTGAGCACGCTGTACACCATTGCCTGTCCGTAAGAGTTCTTCTTGGTCATGTCACGGAAGTTGAAGCGCCAACCGTTCGGCACCGGAGAGACCGTCTGAAGGTAGAACGGAAGCATGGTCTGCTTCATCTCGCCATCGACAAAAAGCGAGTCGAGATAGTCAGGATGCGAACTGGCGTCCTTGGGATTGCAGGAAACGCCATTGCTTGCGGCATACTCGTACTCCTCCATGTCGGTGAATCCGTCCTTGTCCGTATCGGCATCGGGATGCAGGATGATATCCACGCCATAGCGGGCAGACCATTCGCGCATCTTGCGCACGCCTTCCTCCTCCTTGGTGACTCCAGTATCCTGGACGACACCGCAATAGGGGCAGTTTTTGGATTCCATAGGGATGGGGCGTCCGCAACCCTTGACCGGTTTGCCGTCCTTGGACGCATCCTTTTCGGCCTTACACACGATACGCGTCTCGCTGGCAAGGAAACTGCCTTTCTTGACGTCAATCTCCACCATTGTCGGCGGCGCCTTTGCAGTCCTGAACACCGACTGGAACAGTGTCATGTCTGCTGCAATCACACCTTCATGCAATGGCTTTGCCGCCTTGAGCCGCATCTCGCACCGCATCGCGCCATCCTCTGGCGAAAGACCGATCCGTCCCACAAAGACAATGGCGGATGCGGCGAGAACCGCAAGACCGACACCGGCCACGAGCCAGTCCCAGTGGGACTTGAGAAAATTCTCCTTGGAAGCCATTATCGCGCCCCCTTCTTTTTCTTCTTCGCAGCCGTTTCTTCCTCTTCAGGCGGCTGACGGAAATCATAGACTTTCACTGTCATCGTCACATCAAACACGGCATTGACGGCGGGATCGGTCACAAGACGGTTTTCCTTCTTGCTCTCGTCGACTTGCTCTTCGGCAGCCGCAGAACGGCGGCCGCGCCGTCCGCCTCTACCGCGTGCAGCAGAATCCTTGTTGGAGTCGGCGGAGAGACGAGGCGTAATCGAATCCGCCGTCTCCTTGAAGGAAAAATCTGCAACGGACACAAACCGCGACGAGACGGCCAATGCGTTCATCGTGCGGATCAGCCCCTGCGGACGCGTGGAGAATGTCACCACGTAGTCGAGGTGCCTAGCGCATTCCCCCTCCGCATCCGACTTCGGCGCAACACAAGATAGCGACTTGACCTCTCGCACGCCAGCCTCGGCCAAGGCCTCCGCGAAATGCTCAATGAAGTCAAGCTGCGCTGCCAGCATGGGGATGTCATCAGGCTGAGGCAACGCATCCGTTTCGCCGAGATACTTCTCAAATCCAAAGAAGAACGTCGGCGCAGACAGTTTGCCATCTGCTTCGCCTGGCAACGACTGCAACCTGCGCACGGTAGCCTGCAACCGCTGCTTGAACACAGGCGGCGTTTCAGACGGCAGCTCCCTGTCGCCTCGCCCCGCCAACGCGAAGGCTGCATCATACCAGGCTCCCCATGCCATCTCGTTCGACTTTACGCTGTCAATCGAGGCGGCTGACGGAAACACCGATGCATCGTAGAACCGACGAAATGCCGAATTCTCCTCCTCAAGCGTATCCTCGGCCTCGGTGCGGCTTGACACCGCATCGTAGGCGAGATAGCCCAACCCGCCCGCCAGGAGCACCCATGCCCCAAGCGCAGCAAAACCTATCTTCTTCACCTTGTCGGGATTCATCTGCGCGCCCCTTTCCGCTTCTTTGCCGGCTTCTTGGCATTTGGATTAGCCGAGGCAGGCGGCGCGAACGCCAGCTCGATTGCGAACTCCGAAAGCACGCCCTTCGTGTTCACGTCTTTCTGAGAAACGATTTTCACCGTACCCGGCATTACCGTCGGCATAGTCTTCAGGGAAGCCGCCACAATCTCCTCTGCGGTCATTTTCCTGCCGTCATTCTGCTTGCGATGCTCACTTTCGAGGGTCGAAAGCGCGTCTCGCCAGCCTCGCACCGTCACACGCGTCATGGCTGGAGACTCTTCGTCATCGCCCTTTTTCGGAACAGTCTCCCACGCCGTCAACCACATACCGGGCAGAAGCGACCGCCGAACCGTTGCAAGACTCGTCAACGTCGAGAATCGGGATGCCATGAGCCGCTGAAACGCATCGCTCTTTGCAAGCTCTTCATCGGCTTTCTTCTGCTCGGCCTTCAGTTTTGTCTCAAACTGGCGGAGCGTGTTGTTCTTTGCCTGCACGGCTTCGGTCTCGGCAACGGCAACATCCCTAAGGGAACCTTCGCCCACGATGTACAGTCCCAACGCGCCAAGCACCGCAATGGCACCGACAGCAAGGAACGGGATTCGTTTGACCGCGCGCGCTTTCTCAATGAGCGCCGGCGGCATCAGGTTGATCGTGAGCGCGGCGGCATCCGTCGCACGAAGTGCCAGACCTGCCGATTCGGCCAGCGTGAACGCGTCCGTCTCCAGCGCCGCAGTGTCGATCTTAGGGCCGAAGTCGATGCCGCCGAAGGGGTTGAGGAAATCAACGTCGATCTTCAGCGTCTCGCGGAAGAACTCGTCTATTTGCGGCAGTACGGCGCTGCCGCCAGTGATAAACATACGCTGCGGCGCGTTGCCACCCTGCTGGGAACGGTAGAAATTGATCGAACGGAGTATCTCCGCATGGAGTCGAGTCAACGACGTCCTTACGAGCTTCGATACGCGATCGGAGATTTCATCAGCATCCTCAGTCACACCGCCGAGCGAGACATAGCCGCGTTCGCGCTTGAGCGCCTCGGCCTCCTCAAGTGTGCAGCCGAACGCCTGCGCAATCTCCTTGGTGATTGCATTGCCTGCAACCGGTATTGACCTGAGATATATCTTCTCGTTTTCGACCAATATCAAGGATGTCGTCTTAGCGCCGATGTCCAGAACTATCGTTCCGCCAGCCAGTCCCGGATACGAACGCTTGATCGTGTTCAGCACAGCCATGGGGCCGGCGTCTACGACAACGGGAGTGAAACCGACCGCCGAAACCGCGTCCGTGACCTTTGTGACCTGATCAAGCTTTGCGGCAACGATCATCGCGGCCGTGTCACCTTCCGCCGTCTGTCCCAAGAACTGATGGTCGAAGACTATGTCATCGATCGGGAACGGAACCTCCTGCTCCACTTCGTAGCGCACCAGTTCCTCAAGCTTGTCCGCCGGAACGGTGGGAAACTTAGTGAAGCGCGGGAACACCATCTGCCCGTTGAGGGCGAGATTGATCGGTCCCGGTTTGATGCCTGCGGCCTTCGCTGCCTCACGGAGCGCCGGCACGAGCAGAGCCTCGGCAGCCCCCTCAGCTTCCCAATCGAGTCCGGCGAGGTCGGCGGAACCGTACGCTGTGAGCGTAAGCCCCGTCTTCCCCTTTACCGCGTACTCGGCGAGCACAGCCCGCGAGGCGCCGATGTTAAGTGTTACTATTCTGGACATAAATGAACCTGTGGTGGGTGTTGCTTACTGCTGCACCATCTCGTAGTCGTCGGGATTGATGAGCGCAAAGATGGTTTTGGAACGATCAAGAAGCCCCTGGCGGCGAGCGATGAGCGGCGTGCCCTTCTTGTCCTTGGCGGAGAACACCTGGTCGCTCGCCCACCACTCATCCGGCATCCTTAGATTTGAAGCGCCCTCGTCTTGCCCATCAAGCGTATCACCCTCCTTGTTCGTGATCCGAACGGATATGACGGCTGGCTCGCCGTAGCGTTCAAGCACGCTCGGCGGCAGCACGCAACTTGCCGCATGGCTGCCCTTCGGCACATTCTGGTAGCGCACCGTGACAGTGTAATAGGAATACTGCGGCACAGGATCCTTGTCCTTCGCCGGCTTGTCACGCTGCTTAGCGTTCTTGGAGTCGAGAAGGATGTGCCAAGTGACGGTAAGCTCGTCCTGCCAATCCGCCGCCGTCTGGTACTCAAGCTCAGGCACAATCCACTGACGCGGCTTCTTGAACACCTTGCCTAGATAGCTGCTGCCGTTCGCCGTGGGAGCCGACTGAAGGCAGGCCGAACCCAGCGATGCCTTGCGCGTAATGGCCACCCGCGCATCCTTTCCCTGCGCAACCGCCACGCCGCCATCCGCACCTACGGCACCTCGCCGCGTCGAACTCCGGCGCATTTGCTGCGCAGCGGCTATCAGCGTTGCCATCGCCATCAGCGTCACAATCATCAGTTTCTTCATGGTCATTCTCCTTTCAGTTTAAGGTCAAATCGGTTTCAGATAACTTTCATCTTCGGAAGATCCTGAATGTCGACGAGGCCCACAACTCGGCCACTCCCGTCCACAACCGGCAAATCGTCAATTCTCCGACGCTCGAACACCTTGACGATCTCGGCGGCATAGGCGGTATCCTGGATGGACATCGGGTTGCGCGTCATCACCTCGCCTACAGGCTGCCGAAGCGTAGCGGCGGCATCCCCACCATTGCGTTCGGCGACAATCCGCCTGAAGTCGCCATCGGTAAAAATCCCCACCAGACGCCCCTCAGCATCCGCCACGACAGCACTTCCGGCCTTCGCCTTCGTCATCGCAAGCAAGGACTCCAACACAGATGCCGACGGTGCCACCTGCGCAAAGCCGTCGCCCTTGCGCATCACGTCTCCGGCCTTTAGCGTAAGAGCTCTGCCGATTGCGCCGGCCGGATGGTTCCCAGCATATTCCTCCACGGTAAACTTGCGGGCCTCCACCATCGCCATGGCAAGCGCATCGCCAAGCACCATCGTCGCCGTCGCGGATGTCGTAGGCGCCATGCCGAAAGGACATGCCTCGGCTCCGCATGGAACCGGCAACACGATGTCGCTCATGCCAGCAAGCGTAGATTCAGTGTCGCCCGTGACCGCGACAATCTTGAGTCCATGCCGCCGGATGGGCGGCACCAGCTTCACGATCTCCTCCGATTCCCCTGAAAAGGAAAGCGCCACAAGCATGTCGCGCGGAGCCGTCATGCCCAGATCGCCGTGCATCGCCTGGACGGGGTTGAGGACTATCGAACGTGTTCCGGTCGAAGCGAAGACGGCGCTCATCTTCTCTGCGACCTGCAGACTCTTCCCAACGCCGGTAACGACCACCAGGCCGCCGGCGTCCAGAGTTTCCATCATCAGCCCAACAGTGGCGGCAAAAGGTTCCCCGATGGAGCCGCGAACCCTTTCCAGTCCCGCGATCTCCATGTCGAACACCCGCTTAGCGCAGGCCAGTATGGAAGATTTGTCGGCCACTTATAGATTAATGCTTGGATGCAGATTGAAGAAGCGTCACGCAAACCGTTCCCACGATATCCTCGGCGGAGCATCCGCGGGAAAGGTCGTTCATCGCTTTGGCAAGTCCCTGAAGGTTCGGGCCTATGGCGGTCACGCCACCAAGGCGCTGGGCGATCTTGTATCCAATGTTGCCAGCCTGAAGATCGGGGAATATGAATACGTTTGCGTTGCCCTGAATAGCTCCAGTCGGGTTCTTGAGCTGCCCGACAGACGGCACAATCGCAGCGTCAAACTGCATTTCGCCATCCATCTTTATGCCGGCCGCATCAAACTTCGGCTTGGCAAGCGCAACAGCCTGCTGCACCTTTTCGACAAGCGGACCCGCAGCGCTTCCCTTCGTGGAGAATGAAAGGTATGCGACGCGCGGCTCGTTTCCGGTCAGTTCACGGTAGGTTTGTGCGGTAGCCAAGCCGATGTCAACCAACTGCTCGGCGGTGGGATCGGGTATGACGGCGCAGTCGCCAAACGCCAGCACCGAATCGCCAGATGGGGTCGGCTCCCTTAGATCCATAATGAAGCACGATGATGCAGTCTTTACGCCCGGCTGGGTGCCAAGCGTATGGAAAGCTGCACGTAGCATATCTCCCGTGGAAGCGATGGAACCGGCCACAAGCCCGTCCACACGGCCCAGCTTCACCATCATGCCGCCGAAGTAGATGCGCTTTGTGCGAAGCGTCTTCTGCGCACCGGCAAGATCGATAATCTTCTGCTTCTCTACCGGCTTGCGGGACTCCTTCGCGTTCCAAGCGGCCAGATACGCCTCCTCCAACTCGGCATCGCCCTGCGTATAGTCGATGATCCTGATGCCGCGTTCCGCCAGCTTCAAACCGGCCTTCTCCTCGGCGGCTGCGATTTCAGCCGCAGTGCCGAGCACCACCGGCTTGCATATCTTGCGGTCCACGCAGGCACATGCAGCTGTGATCACGCGGGCATCCATGCCCTCGGGGAGCACGACCGTGCCGTTCAGCGCAGAGGCCTTCTCGACAATCTTCTCAATCGCATTCATTCCTTCACCTCTCAACCTTTCAGCACCCGCACCGTATCGCGGGCTATCATAAGCTCCTCGTTGGTCGGAATCACCACCACCGGAATCTTCGAATCCTTCGTGGATATCACGCCGAGCGTACCGTGCAGACGGGCGTTCGCGGCCTTGTCAAGCTTGATGCCGAGCGCACCAAGGCGTTTGACGATCTGCGCACGGCCTTCCGATGAGTTCTCGCCGATGCCGCCGGTCATCACGATGGCGTCCGCACCACCAATCAGCGTGTTGTACCCGCCTACGTAGAGCGCGCAACGGTGGCCAAACATCTCCAGGGCCGTTATGGAGGCGATGTCGCCCTTGTCGGCCTTGGCGCACATGTCGCGGCAATCTCCGCCCTCGCATCCGGTCAGCGCCTGAAAGCCGCTCTTCTTGTTGAGGAGCGTATCCATCTCGTCCGGAGAGAGCTTCTTCTCCTTCATGATCGCCAGCACGGCGGCGGCATCGATATCGCCGCAGCGCGTACCCATCACAAGCCCGGCGAGAGGAGTAAGACCCATCGTCGTATCTATGACCTCGCCATTCTTCACCGCCGCCATCGACGAACCGTTGCCGAGATGGCAGGTGACGAGATTCACCTTCTTGAGGGGCTTCTTTAGCCACTTGGCCGCCGCCAGCGTCACGAACTTGTGGCTCGTGCCGTGAAAGCCGTACTTGCGGATACCCATCTTCCGGTAGAACTCAGGCGCAATCGCGTAGAGGGCTGCGCAGTCCGGCATCGTCTGGTGGAACGCCGTGTCGAATACGCCAACGTTCGGAACGCCAGGGAATATCTTCCGGCAGGCCTTCACGCCGCCGAGGTTCGGCGGCATGTGCAGAGGACCGAACTTGACGAGCTTCTCGCACTTCGCGAGATTTTTCGCATCCATGACCGCCGAGTCCTTGAATACCTCCGCGCCATGCAGGATGCGATGCCCGATCGCATCAATCTCCTTCAGTGATTTGATCACGCCGTTCACGGGGTCGGAAACCGCCGCCACAACGGCCTTCAGCGCCTCCGCATGGTTGGGTGCCTTGATCTCCTTCGGCATCTTCTCACCGCCGGCCTTCTGGTACACGAGACGGCTGCCGGGGATACCGATGCGCTCCACCAGCCCCTTGCAGAGCATCTGCTCGCCCTTCATGTCGAAGAGCATGTACTTGAGCGAGGACGACCCCGCGTTGACGACGAGAACTTTCCTGATTTCCTTTTTCATCTTTTCCCTACTGCTTCAGCTCTATCTTGAAGAATCCCTTGGAGGCGTCAAGCCCAAGCTCGGAGAGCGAGAACGTTATGGTTTCGCTCACCGCGCCATCCTTGACCTTCTTCTCGAAGGGCACCTCAACCGAATTCCACTCGCCGCCGAGGGAGTCTGCGTACTTCACCACGAGCGTCGCTGTTATCACGCCCTTCGAGACGAACACCGTGCCGACGGTCGGGTCTTCTGCCTCAGCGCCAAGCGTAAGCGTAACCTCGCCGTTGTCGAGCGCCAGCGACTTGATCGCCAGAGTATCCTCGTCAAGTGTAGGCTCGAGCGAAGGCACGCCGAGAGCCAGAGCCACTACATCGGACGAGACCATTCCCGGACGGGCGGCAAGGAGCTTGGGCTTGCTGCTGCCAGACGCATTGATGAGATCGGCAATAGCAGACTGGAGGTTTGGATTGACCTCAATGTAGCCATTGCTTGTATTCTCCATCGGTCCCTTCTTCAGCAGGAAGTCTGTCTTGTCCGTACCGGCGTTATCATATTCCCAAACGTCGGGCAGGCAATCCTGATCCACGTCGCAGTCTTCTACGTACACAGACACGACCGAATCCTGCACGCCATCGCCGACGGTTACCGAGGTGGGCGCGTATATCGCCCCCTTCTCAGTGTCGCCGCGCGGGCAGGCATAGCCCCAGGACTCCCATGCCGACCGCCTGAAATCGCCATCGCTGTCGATGAACGCACGCACATAGTAGGTGCCGGCCTTCAAGCCCGCTATTGTCGCGTTGACCGTGTGATCGGCATTCGTCACGCTTGCGAAATCACGCACAAACGTACGGCCTTCAGGCTCGCCGGAGAAGTCCGGAGACGTGTAGGCCTCCACACGGAGAATTGCATTCGTCTTCGTGACATCCGTATTGACCGATCCAGGCCCGAAGTACTTGACAGCAGTCGTAATGCCATAGCGGCCAGCGTTGTTGATCTCATCTTCGGCATATACGTTCACGCGGAACATATGGCCTTCAGACCAGCTGTCGCTCTGGTACTTCGAGTTGTACATGCTCACGGCCCAGGTGTAGTTGTTCGTGCTGGCGAACACCTTGCCGAGCGGGGTCTGGTCGCCAGCATAGAGCGGTGCCTCCCACACATATTCGCCATAGATGTTGCGTGGAGGCGCAATCCGCTTGCCGGAGTTCCATACAACAGCGCCGGAGGCATCCTTCACTTGGATTGCGAACGCCGTGAACGAATCGGGCTGGTCGCCTTCCATCCGCCAGCGGAATATTGGCTGAGCGCCGTAAAAGATGGAAGAATCCTCGCCGGGAGCCACGGGTACCGCCGTAGCACGTGTCACACCGAAGACGCGGGTGATCGGCACGAACGGATACTCCACGGCATTGGTCTGCACGGCGGAGGAGCGGACGTCCGTGGGCTTGAAATACACCCTATACGTGACGGAAGTCACCGGGAAGTTCTCGTCAAGCACATACCCGTTGCGCACGACCTCGCGCTGGAAGTTGGCCCAGTCAATGTCGAACTCCGTATCGGAGAGGAAGTCGCCCTCGTGTATGAACGATCTGTCGCCGATTGCCTTCTCAAGAACCAGGCGGTTCGAGAGGATTGCCGGCGCCGGCTCGTTGTCAACCGTGTAGCGATACACATATACTCGCGCCGCACCGTTCGTGTCGGTGGCTACCGTAGGACGCGGACAGATCGGGTTCTGCTCGGTCAGCTCCACGTCGAACGCGACCTTGCTCCAGCCGACATCCACATTGTGTGCCACGCCCATTATCGAGGGCGACACCGCTGCATTGGCTGTCACATTGGACACGGCACCTACGGATACCACAAACGTTGTCTTTCCTTCGTGCAAATAACCATATGTCGGTTGCGAAAGCACCACTGTGCAAACATTGCGGTTGATGTCATTGGCATTCTCATTGCCTAAATCATCTTTGAATGTGCCCCTGAACACCGCATCAGGACTGTTCAGTTTTCCATCTGAATACGCCTGAATAGTCAAATCAGAACTGCGCAAATCCTTCAGCCCGTTATATCTTATAGTTGCGTGAACCTTGGGCCGTGGATGATCCTGATAGCGCCACCCCTCAACATATACAGGTGTAACAATTCTAACTACAAGATAGCCACTTCCATACAATCTATCTTGCTTGGAATCGCCATCAAACTGTATACCGCCCCATGGATCAAAGTCAGCGTCAAGAACTTCCGTAACTGAATCGTCAGGTTTTTCTGCTGAGGATCTATAGTATTCAACGGCTTCCACCCATCTGTAATAGAAACCAGGCGAGAAGGGGTGCCCTCTAAAAGAGGTCAAGTAAGTGGTATTGGTTTTAAATCCAATGCGCTCAAGTCCACGCCCTTCATCCCATTTAGCACGGACTTCGGCCCAATTGGACCAACCATCCTCATCCGCATCCAAATGCGCATCATAATAAGCTGGGTTTGCGCCAATTCCAGAAGGCAGACCGAGTGACTGCCATTCTTCGTTCCACTCACGCTCCAAATGGTCCTCCATGAAGTCATGGTCGGAGAACATCTCACCCAGATAGAGCTTGCCG